>NZ_JBQYSN010000024.1:0-55325 GCF_052686535.1 Agrobacterium sp. DKPNP3
GAATGGCAGGACTTTTGAGGACTGGTCAGTCATCGCCCTCGGGCGGCAGGTGCTAATCGAGCAGTCTCCCGCTCCTATGCCTCGGGCCGGTCCCGTCGCAGGGGGCGGGATCTCCCGTTTTGCCAGCGCATCCTTTGAACGGGGCTTCTCGACCGGGGTGGCCACGTGATGACAAGGCTAAAGACAACGGATATGGTTGTGGATCGGCCGATACAACCATTTCCGCCTTAGCAGTCTGGGGACATTCGTTTGTCAGGACCATCGATAAGCCGCCTGGCTCTTGTCATCTGCCTGCTGGCCGCGGGGGACGCGGCGGCGCGGGATCAAGGTGGCGCTGATCCCAAAGCCGTCTGCACCTATAGGCACGATGTCGCACCGGAATTGTGCATCCATGCAGCGACCTACAACAAAGATCTTTGCCGTGCCATCGAAGCGCTGGCTACCCGGCACGCGGTTCCGCCGGATTATTTCGCGCGTCTGATCTGGCGGGAAAGCCTGTTTCGGCCGAATGCCGTCAGCCCCAAGGGGGCGGAAGGCATTGCACAGTTCATGCCGGGAACGGCGCGGCTGCGCGGTCTGAACGACAGTTTCAACATTATCGCCGCACTGGAGGCGTCTTCCCGTTATCTGTCCGAACTCAATACGCGGTTCGGCAATTTCGGTCTTGCCGCAGCGGCCTACAATGCGGGCGAGGCAGGCCTTCGCAATTTTATTGCCAACGGTCGCCTGCCGACGGAGACACGGGACTACGTCTTTGCCATTACCGGTCATCCGGTGGAGACCTGGAAGGATAATCCGCCTGAAAAGGCCGCTCCGGCACTGGACGACAGCCGCCCTTTTTTCGATGCCTGCGTGCGGCTCGCCGACACCCGCACCATGAATGATCCCGTCCTTGTTTCCTCGGCAGACTGGGCGCCCTGGGGTGTGCAGCTTTCCGCGCACTATAATCCCGGCGTGGCGAACCGCCTGTTTACGCGCGCAATTGTTCAATTGCCCGAGCCGCTCAATGCAGAACGCGCACTGATCGTGCGCCAGAGAGGCGGAAATTTTGGCTCGCGCCCGCGTTATGCGGCCCGTATCGGCCGTGAAAATAGAGCCGAAGCCAACGCTCTTTGTCATGACATCAGGCAAGCGGGGGTACCCTGTACCGTTTTTCGCAACAGATAGCCGCGTGCCCCGTGACCGGTTCGCAAGGCGCCGCATCATCATAACAAGTTGATCTCGCAAAGCAGTGCTCGATCTTTAAGGGAGCCATGAACGTGCCTAGATTGGCGGCGATTGCCGGCCAAGGGGGCCGCTGTATCGGTGGGGATTGATCTGAAAATGAAATGGTTTGAAACCGCTTGTCTCGCAGCCGTTCTCGTCTTCGTAGCGGCCTGCACCACGACAGGAGAGACGCAGATTTCACGCGCTGTCGCGGCTTTTGTTGGTCAACCGCGGGAAGCCGCGATCGCTCGCCTTGGCCGCCCGAACAAGGTTATCATCGAAAACGGCGCAACCGAATCCTATTGGCTGAAGGTCGATGTGGAAACCTATGCGGGTCTCAGCAACAGGCGAGAAATCAGCACTGTCGACGGAAAGGCGCAGGTGTCAGAGACAGAGGGCATGAAGATCAAGCAACATCGGCGCGACTGCATCATCAAGATGACCGCCGACGCAGCATCGGTCATCAAGACGAGCGAAATCATCGGTCGTCCCGCCAATTGTAAGAATGTCCTCAATCGCCAGACGTCGTAAAGCGTTCCGTTGTGGTTGAGAGGCGGTCCGGGCGGTTCAGCGCCCGACCGACTTAAGCCACAATCTCTTTTGGGTCGTCGCTCCAGAGGTGTTCCATTGTCCTTGGCAAACGCCCGGCTGTTAGAACTCCATCTTGAACGTCAGCATATATTCCGTTCCCTTCGAGCGGTCTCGGGTCCGGGAGACTTCAAGTGAGGCCTTTTCGAATTTGTGGCCGATCGTTTCCTTGATCATGCCCGGCTTATCTTCCCGGCGCAGCGAGGTATTGCCGTATCCGATACCGATTTTGCGGGTGATCGCGTTCTCCGTGTAGGTTCTGCCAAACATCGCTGAAGCCCCGCCGCTGCGGACGGTCGTCTCGAAGCCGCGGGAATCGACATCGCGATAGGCGGAAGCGGCGATCGAATTGTCGGACTGGGTATAGCTGCCGCCGGCGCTGATTTTTGCAAGCCGGTGCCCGTCATGTTCAAGCGAAATGTTACCATCGGCCGATGGACCGAACTGGCCGCCATACATGCTGTCTTTGTAAGTGAAGCGGAAGCGACCACTTCGCGCGTCGATCTGATAATTATAGGATGCATCGCCGCTGCGTATCTGGATGCCAGGCGCCGGCTCACTGCCGAGGATCGGCGAAACCTTATCGGCAAACTGGAAGAGCGGTCGCGTGACCTGGTCGAATTCCGATTTCGATAATGGCAGCGGCTTGCCATCCGGATCAAATTTACCCACAGCGAGGCAGGGGCGCTGATTGATGATGCTTTTCAGTGCAAAGACGGTGCAATTGTCGCTGGTGATGCCAGCAATTGCGGCGTGGACGGAATTGCGCAATGTATAGCTGCCGCAGCAGGAGAAGGCTTCGTTGTCCACGCTCGCGTCGCGCGTATAGCCCGTGAAAATGATGCCGCTCGCTCCGGGCGACTGGTCGACATTCGCGAAATGAGGCCCGCTTTGCAGCGGGAAGAGCCTCAGCTGGCCCTCATTGGCTTGCGTTTTCGGGTTGGAAGGTAGTGGAAGCGCCATTCTCTTCTCTCCTGGAACACGGGAACGATGCGCTTTTCTACCATCCTGAATTGAGGCTGCAACCCTCAACTGTACCCGTGGATATTCGTCGTTCCTGTGGATGAGGTTTCATGCTGTTGTTACCGTCAGCCTCTGCGCATATGTTGGGTCCCTTAATTTCGATCTTTCGGCAAGGCGGACAGGCGCATAATGACCTCTCAGTTGGACTTCTTTGCTCCTGCCGCGTCGCGGCTTTCCCAGGCTGACAAGGGGCGGAAAGCGTTGGTGCGCGATAGAACTCAGCGCGCCGCGCCTGATGATGAAGCGCTTGCCAACTATCTGGAGTCCACTGGCAACTATCGCGTCCTGCGCCGGCTGCAACAGCGCGCCGTCGTTGACCGGCCGAGGCCGGACTATCCGCGCCGGGGCGTGATCCTCGATACGGAGACGACTGGCCTTGACCACCGCGCAGACGAGATCATCGAAATTGGCGTCATCGCCTTTACGTTCGACGATCACGGGATGATCGGTGATGTGACCGGGATCTATGGCGGACTTCACCAGCCCGATATCGCAATCCCCGAGGATATTACGCGCCTGACGGGGATTACCGACGAAATGGTTTCAGGGCAGTCGATCGATATCGAGGTCCTGACCGCCCTTGTCGTGGATGCGGATTTGATCATCGCCCATAATGCCGGGTTCGACCGGCCGTTTTGCGAGGCTTTTTCCCCTATGTTCCACGACAAGGCCTGGGCCTGTTCCGTTTCCGAAATCGACTGGAAAGGCCGGGGCTTCGAGGGTAACAAGCTCGGCTATCTCATCGGGCAATCCGGCTACTTCCATGACGGACATCGCGCCGTGGATGATTGCTTCGCTCTGCTGGAGGTCCTTGAGCAGACCCGACCCGGCGACAGCATCACGCCGTTTGCCGAACTTTATGCGGCAAGCCAGCGGTCAAAAGTGCGCCTCTACGCGGAAAACAGCCCGTTCGACATGAAGGATCATCTGAAAAAGCGCGGCTATCGCTGGTCCGACGGCTCGGATGGCAGACCGAAATCCTGGTGGGTGGAATTGCCGGAAGAGCGTCTGGACGACGAACTGCATTTCCTGCGCACGCAAATCTATAGGTGGGAAGCTTATCCTGTTATCCAGCGTCTCACCGCTTTCGAGCGGTTCAAGGCCCGTTAGAAGCTGCAAAATCCGCCGGTCAGGATTGCATACAATTTCTGCAGTGGATCGAAAACAATCGACCTAAATTTGAGCATGTCCGAATTCGCCTTTTCGGGCAGCGGACAAATATTATTTTAGATCAATGGCAAAGCCCAACTGGCACGGCTCCTGCATGACCAAGATGTCGCAGGAGAGTGTTTATGAGCAAAGCCGCAGCAATCGACATCGCTTCCGTTTCCAAGGTCTACGGCAGCACCACCGCCGTGCATGCGATCAGCCTCAAAATTCCCGCCGGCAGCTATTGCTGCCTTCTTGGTCCCTCGGGCTGCGGCAAGACGTCGACGCTGAGGATGATCGCCGGCCATGAGACGATTTCCAGCGGCGATATCAGGCTTGGCAATACGGTGGTGACGGACCTGCCGCCCGCCCGACGCGGCACGGCGATGATGTTCCAGTCCTATGCGCTGTTTCCGCATCTCGATCTCGTCGACAATGTCGCCTTCAGCCTCAAGATGAAGGGTACGGATAAGGAGACCCGGCGGGCCAAGGCGCTTGAGATGCTGCAGCTGATGCAGCTCGAACCCTATGCCAGCCGCCGTCCGGCCCAGCTTTCGGGCGGGCAGCAGCAGCGTGTGGCACTGGCGCGGGCGCTGATTACCGATCCGGAGGCGCTGCTGCTGGATGAGCCGCTTTCGGCGCTCGATCCGTTTCTTAAGATCCGCATGCGCGCCGAGTTGAAGAAGCTACAGACCTCGCTCGGCATCACCTTCGTGCACGTCACCCACAGTCAGGAAGAGGCGATGGCGCTTGCCGATATCGTCGTCGTCATGAATGACGGCCGCATCGAGCAGGCGGCCACACCGCGTGAGGTGTTCGAGCGCCCGGCCACCGCTTTCGTTGCCCGTTTCATGGGGGACCATAACGTTATTTCCGGCCGCTACCGCGAAAAATCGGGTGATCTCGTGACGCTCGAAGTGGCGGGCGGCGGCACATTTATCGCCAGTGGCGTGGCCCCGGATGACGGCGCGGTCGATATTGCCGTGCGCACCGACCGGGTGCGCGTCGGCGAAGCGGATCAGCCGGGCCTCGGTTTCACCGGCATCGTTTCCAACGTCGAATATCGCGGCGCCAGCGTGAAGATTGCCGTCACCGGCGCGGGCATAGAGGATTTCAACGTCATCCTCAGCGATGCCGCCTTCTTCGAAAATCCGGTCAAGGCCGGTGATGCCATACCACTTTCATGGAATGCGGCCGATGCCATCGTGCTCGGCCGGGTAGAGAAGTGACCCCAAAAAATAACCAGAGGAGAACTTTGAAATGACCGATACCATCAACAGCAAGAAGGGCTTGTCCCGCCGTGGCCTTCTGAAGGCAGGCGCGGCCGCGACGGGTGCGGCGATCGGCTCCGGCCTCATCACCGGCTTCCCGACCATCTGGGCGCAGAACCCCATCACCATCCGCCAGTTCGGCACCGGCGTCTCCAACCTCAACGCCATCGCCGAGAAGTGCAAGGCGGACCTCGGCATCACACTTGAGATGACGGCGACGGATTCCGACGCCGCTGCCCAGCGTGCCGTCACCCAGCCGAATTCCTACGATATCGCCGATATCGAATACTGGATCCTGAAGAAGGTCTATCCGGCCGGCGTCATCCAGCCGATGGAAATCAAGAAGCTCAAATACTACGACAAGATCGTGCCGCTGTTCAAAAACGGCAAGCTGAAGCCTGACAGCGTGGTCGCGCAGGGCACTGCGCCGCACACGGTCGGCTACGTCGAAAAGCCCGGCGACAAGACATTTGCCAAGGGTGAGACCGATTATTTCACCATGGTTCCGACCATTTACAATGCCGATACGCTCGGCATCCGCCCCGACCTCGTCGGGCGCGATATCACCAGCTGGGCCGATATCATGGACCCCAAGTTCAAGGGCAAGACCTCGATCCTCAACATCCCGTCCATCGGCATCATGGACGCGGCGATGATCATGGAAGCCATGGGCAACATTAAATATGCCGACAAGGGCAACATGACGAAGGCAGAGATCGACAAGACCATCGATTTCCTCATCAAGGCCAAGAAGGACGGCCAGTTCCGCGCCTTCTGGAAGAGCTTCGATGAAAGCGTCAACCTCATGGCGTCGGGCGAAGTCATCATCCAGTCCATGTGGTCGCCGGCCGTTGCCGCCGTCCGCTCGAAGGGTATCGCCTGCAAGTACCAGCCGCTGAAGGAGGGCTATCGTTCCTGGGGCGGAGGTCTGGGTCTCGCCAAGCATCTGTCCGGTGCGAAGCTCGATGCAGCCTATGAATATATCAACTGGTACACCTCCGGCTGGGTCGGTGCTTACCTCAATCGTCAGGGTTATTACTCCGCTGCGATGGAAACAGCAAAGGAGCACATGACCGCCGACGAGTGGGGCTATTGGGTCGAAGGCAAACCCGCGCAGGGCGATATCATCGCACCAGATGGCAAGGTCATGGAAAAGGCCGGCGCGGTGCGCGATGGCGGCTCCTTCGAGGAGCGCATGGGCAAGGTGGCGTGCTGGAACTCTGTCATGGACGAAGACCGCTATATGGTCCGCCGCTGGAACGAGTTTATCGCGGCCTGATCCTTTTAGGACGACCGGCGGCAAGTGCCGCCGGTCAATTGCGACAGGCACCCACCTCTCAACGTCATCCTCGGGCTTGACCCGAGGATCTAACGAACCACCACATCAAACGTGGTTGGATCCTCGGGACAAGCCCGAGGATGACGTCGAGGGTGTAGCGGACTTTCCAATATGCTTGCTGGCGGCATTGCCGCCGGTGCATCCGCAAACTCAGCGAAAGGCACACCCATGGTGACGGTCAGACTCATCGGCGTCAGCGATAAAAATAAGGACAAGCCGCCCCGCAGCTTCGCGCTGCCGACAAAGCTCGTCTCCTATGTGCAGGCGACGCCGCTTTTCCTGATCCTCGGCTTTTTCCTGGCTCTGCCGATCCTGATGATCGCCGTCGTCAGCTTCTGGGATTATGATTTCGCCCAGATGTACCCCGATTTCGTGACCTTCAATTACCTGGAGACGCTCGGCTCGTGGGTTACCTGGCAGACCTATCTCAACACGCTGAAATATGCCGCCATGGTCTGGGCGATCACGCTTTTCTGCGGTTTCTGGGTGGCCTACTTCCTCGCATTTCACATCCGCACCACCACCATGCAGATGGTGCTGTTCCTCGTCTGCACCGTGCCGTTCCTGACCTCGAACATCATCCGCATGATTTCCTGGATTCCAGTCCTCGGGCGGAACGGTCTCGTCAACAGCGCGCTGGTCGGCACCGGCATCATTCCCGAGCCGATTGAGTGGTTGCTCTATTCCGACTTCGCCGTGCTGCTGGCCATGGTGCATCTTTATACGCTGTTCATGGTCACGCCGATCTTCAACACGCTGATGCGCATCGACAAATCGTTGATCGAGGCGGCGCGTGACGCCGGCGCGACCGGCTGGCAGACACTCATCAATGTCATCATTCCGCTCGCCAAGCCCGGCATGGCCATCGGCAGCATCTTCGTCGTGACGCTGGTCATGGCGGATTTCTCAACCGTTCAGGTCATGTCCGGTGGCCAGAGCGCCTCGGTGGCGCTGATGATGAAGAACCAGATGTCGCTGCTGCAATATCCGGCTGCGGCCGCCAACGCCGTCATCCTGCTCATCCTCGTTCTTCTGATGGTCGCGGGCATCCTGCGCATCGTTGATATTCGCAAGGAGCTTTGATCCATGCACCGGGAAAAACGCAGCCGCGAATTCTATTTCCTTGCCTTCTTTTTCGCCCTCTTTGTGCTGTTTCTGTATGGCCCGCTATCGGCCATTCTCATCCTCGCCTTTCAGGGCCCGAATGGCGGCCTGACCTTCCCGCTGAACGGCATGTCGCTACACTGGTTCGGCAACCTCTTCGAGCAACAGGCAGTCGGCGACTTTGGCGGCTCGTTCCGCCGCTCCTTCGGCCTCGGGCTAATGGTGATGATCGTCACCGTATTTGTATCGCTGCTGGCAGGTCTTGCCTTCCGTCGCAAATTCATCGGCGCGACACCGCTGTTCTACCTGTCCATTGCCAGCCTTGTCGTGCCGTCGATCATCATATCGCTCGGCATTGGTGTTCTTTTTCAGCAGCTTGGGTTGGAACCCTCATGGTATACATCAGCTTTCGGCGCGCATCTGACCTGGACGTTGCCCTTCGGCGTGCTCATCATGTTCGCCGTCTTCAACCGCTTTTCTCCGTCCTATGAGGAAGCGGCGCGAGATCTTGGCGCATCCTCCTGGCAGACCTTCGCCCATGTGGTGCTGCCGATGATCGCACCGAGCCTGATCGGCGTCGGTCTTTTCGGCTTCACGCTGTCTTACGACGAGTTCGCCCGCACGTTGATGACGGCAGGCACTTACAATACTTTGCCGCTGGAAATCTACGGCATGACCACCAACGTCACGACACCGGTGCTTTATGCGCTGGGCGCTGTGACAACCCTGTTCTCATTCCTGGTGATCGCGGCCACGCTCGGTCTGATCGTCATGCTCAATCGCCGCCATTCTCGCGGATAAAGAAACGGAAAATGCGCGTTCTCGTCATCAATCCGAACACCACGCAGTCCATGACGGCAACAATTGCCGATGCCGCCAATCGGATCGCTGGCCGCGGCACGGAAATCGTTGCCGTCACCTCTTCCATGGGCCCTGTTTCAATCGAGGGTTACTACGACGAGGTTTTTGCCGTCCCGGGCCTGTTGCTGGAACTCGCAAAGGCGCCGCAGCTTGGAGCCGACGCTGCGATCATTGCTTGCTTCGACGATACCGGGCTCGATGCGGCGCGCGCTCTGGCCGATATTCCCGTTCTCGGCATTTGCGAAGCCGCTGTGTCGGCGACCGCTTTCATCGCCCAGAAATTCACCGTCGTCACGACGATGGAGCGCTCAAGATTGCCCCTGGAACACCTTGTCCATCGATATGGCATGTCCTCGCGCTGCAATGTGAGGGCCGCGGATATTCCGGTGCTGTCGTTGGAAGATCCCGGCTCCAACGCGCGCGAAAGGTTGCGCGAGGAAATCGCGCTGGCGATCAGAGATGACAGGGCGGAAGCGATCGTGCTCGGTTGTGCCGGCATGGCTGACCTTGCCGCCGAATTGCGCGAGGAATTCGGCGTGCCTGTTGTCGATGGTGTCGCGGCAGCCGTCAAACAGGCGGAATCGCTGGTCGCCATGGGGCTTTCCACTGCCAAGCGCGGTGCCTATGCCAGCCCGCTCGCCAAACCCTATCGTGGATTGTTGGAAGCCTTCCAGCCGGACAGGCTGTCGGCGATGTCGGCAGGCTGAGTTACCGACGCCGTTTTGCGGGTGCCACCCCTTCATATCCCTGTCATCATGGTGTTTGATATCGAGACCATTTCAAGCCAGATCTGTGTTGACGACTAGCCGTTTGCACACAAGGGAGCTTCCGTGGAATCGTCAGCGCGAACTGTAGAGGCAGAGGGGCGCAGCCTCAGGCATGGCACACCGGGGGAGGTTTTTGCGGCGTTCCTGAAGCTCGGGGTCACGTCCTTTGGCGGTCCTATCGCGCATCTCGGCTATTTTCGCGATGAGCTGGTTGTCCGGCGCAAATGGATCGATGAGACAGCTTATGCCGATCTTGTGGCGCTCTGCCAGTTCCTGCCGGGGCCGGCCTCAAGCCAGGTCGGTTTTGCGCTGGGGCTGCTGAGGGCAGGGCCGCTCGGTGCGCTTGCAGCGTGGACGGCCTTCACCCTGCCTTCGGCTATTCTGCTTGTTCTCTTTGCCACGGTTGCGGCTTCCATCGATGGATCTGTCGGGACGGGCTTGCTGCACGGCTTGAAGATCGTTGCCGTTGCCGTTGTGGCGCAGGCGGTCTGGGGCATGGCGAAAAGCCTCACGCCGGACCGGGAGCGCGCAAGCATCGCGCTTGCCGCGATTGTCTGCGTCGTCTTTGTCGCTGGCGCCTTCGGACAGGTGTTGGCGCTCGCTGTCGGTGCCGTCGCCGGTCTGGTCTTTTGTCGTGCAGAAGCCGCTGGGCAGGCAAGCCATCTCTGTTTCCGGGTGCCGAAAACTGTCGGCTTTGTCTCGCTTGCCAGTTTCACTCTCCTTCTTGTTTTTCTGCCCCTGCTCGCGGCATCGGATGCATCGCAGGGCCTTTCCCTGTTTGATGCATTTTATCGGGCTGGCGCTCTGGTTTTCGGTGGCGGGCATGTGGTCCTGCCGCTGCTGCAATCGGAAGTCGTTTCAAATGGCTGGGTGACGAGAGATGCCTTTATCGCGGGTTACGGGGCGACCCAGGCCGTTCCCGGGCCGCTTTTCACCTTCGCGGCCTATCTTGGCGCGGTTGTCGGGCCGCAGCCGAATGGTCTGGCAGGTGCTGCTATTGCGCTTGTTGCAATCTTCCTGCCGGGTATGCTTCTGCTTGTCGGCGCGCTGCCATTCTGGGAGGGGTTTCGCAAACGGCTGCTCGCGCAAGCGGCCATGCGTGGCGCAAACGCCGCCGTCGTCGGTATTCTCGGTGCTGCTCTCTATGATCCGGTGTGGACGAGTGCCATCTTTACGGCAAAGGATTTTACCCTCGCGCTTGCCGGTTTCATCCTGCTGACGGTGTGGAAAACACCGCCATGGGCGGTGGTGTTGTTCTGTGCCGCCGGAGGCGTCCTGCTGGCTATCTCATCGGCTGCTTAGGAGGAACCAATCGTCTCAAACATCCACTCGGAAAACACCTGCATCGCTGGTGTCGGCGGTTTTGATTGCAGCCGGGTAAGCCAATAGCTCCCGAGCGAAATCGTAACGGGAAATGGCTGAACGATCGCACCCGAGGCAAGATGCCGTGAAAACATCGATGGTGGCGCAAGCGCAACGCCAAGCCCCTGAAGCGCGGCTTCCATCATTCCAAGCGAGGTATCGAAGACAATACCCGCGTTGACCTGCGCTGCGGGCGTCACGCCGGCTGCTGCAAACCAGGTGCTCCATTCATCCGCACGGTAACTGCGCAGCAAGGTCGCTTCCATGAGGTCGGCGGGAGTTTTCAGTGTCTCTGCGAGTTTCGGCGTGCACAGCGGGGAAAGCGGCGCCTCGAAGAGCCGGAATGCATCGGTGCCGTGCCATGAGCCCTGGCCAAAACGAACGGCAAAATCAAGGCCCTCGGCTGCCATATCCACTCGGTTGTTGTTGGTCGAAATCCTGACGTCGATAAACGGGTATCGCTTTTGAAAGGCCGCCAGCCGTGGCAGCAGCCAGCCCACGGCGAAAGTGCCGACGACGCCCAGAAACAGCAATTCGCGCACCTGCCCGGCTTCGATCCTGTCAAGCGTCGTCGCCATCTGGTCGAAGGAGCTGGTAACCGTCGGGAGCAACGCCTCGCCTTCGGCCGTGATTTTCAAACCGCGCGGAAGCCGTTGGAAAAGCGCCACGCCAAGCCGTCTCTCCAGCCCCTTCACCTGCTGGCTCACAGCCGCTTGGGTCACGCAAAGCTCGATGGCCGCACGGGTAAAACTCAGATGCCGGGCGGAGGCTTCAAAAGCCCGCAGACCGTTCAGGGGAAGAAATTGCCGTACCATCCAAGACCTAGATTTTCTTGTGTCTCGTCCCAGATATCATGGTTTGTTCGTGCAATGTAGCGCGGTTACACGTTTTTCGCTGGGGCTGGCTGAGAGGCCGAAAATCCACCTGAGGTTTTGGAGAAAGCGAAACATGAAATTCACCCGCCGACATATCGCATTGGCTGCCTTGCTCTCGACGGGCCTTTCCGTGCAGGCATCTGCCGCCGATGAGGCCGAGCTGAGAGCGGCAGCCGACGCCGCCATCAGGCCGATCATGGAGAAGAACGGCATTCCCGGCATGGCCGTTGGCATCACTGTTGACGGACAGAGCCAAGTCTTCACCTACGGCGTCGCCTCAACCGAAACGCGCGCGGCGGTTACGCCGCAGACGCTGTTCGAACTCGGCTCGATCAGCAAGACCTTTACCGCGACGCTCAGCGCCTATGCCGCACTAAATGGTCAGCTTTCGCTTGAGGGGAAGGTTGCGGACTATGTTCCGGCGCTGAAGGGCAAGCCTTTTGGCAACGTCCAACTTTATCATCTCAGCACCCATACGGCAGGCGGCTTTCCCTTGCAGGTGCCGGACGACGTGAAAACGGAAGAGCAACTGATGTCCTATCTGAAGGGGTGGAAACGTTCCTATAGGGCCGGCACCCACAGAAGTTACGCCAATCCCAGCATCGGCATGCTTGGATACATCACTGCAAAGGCGATGGGGCAGGGCTTCGATGACGCCATGCACAACACGCTTTTTTCTGCGCTCGGTCTCAAAAACACCTTCACCGTGGTGCCGAAAGCAAAGATGGACGACTATGCGCAGGGTTATAAAAAGAATGGTGACCCCGTCCGCCTGACACCCGGTGTCCTCTCTTCCGAGGCCTATGGTGTGAGATCGACGGCCGACGACATGATCCGCTTCGTCAACGCTAACATGGCGCTCGAAAAACTGGATGCAAAAATCCAGCAGGCAGTTACGGCTACCCACACCGGCTATTTCAGCGTCGGTCCCATGACGCAGGACATGGTATGGGAGCAATTTGCCTATCCGGTTTCGCTCAACACCTTGAGTGAGGCGAATTCGGGTGCACTGGTGAAGACCGTCCCGGTCACGGCAATCTCCCCGCCCATGGCGCCGCGAAAGGATGTGCTGATCAACAAGACCGGATCTACCAATGGTTTTGGTGCCTATGTCGCCTTCATTCCAGAGCGTAAGATCGGCATCGTCATCCTGGCCAATAAATTCTATCCCAATGTCGAGCGGGTTCGCGCCGCCTATGAGATATTGGCGGCTATCGAAAAAAGATAAAGCTGCGATCGCGGCGCCGGCTACTGACTTGTAGGGCCGGCGCCGTCCGCAATTACGCTATAGCTAAAATAAAGCATTAACCCACACGTCTGAAAAAGCAGAGATCGTAACCGCTGTTAAACGCCGCAACGTCAATATGCCGTCTCCACGACATCAGGACGCCTATTAAGATGCGCTCAACCCAATTCAGACTTGTAGGCTCCGCCGTCCTGCTCGTCGCGGTCCTTCTGATCGGTCTTGCCGCGATCCCGTACTTCGGGGTTGCCCGGCTAGACAGGGAAGTCCGCGAGCGTCAGGAGACGCTGGTATCCCGCAATATTTCGATCTGGATTTCCGACGTAGAGTTCGCTTTGACGGCCTGGACGATATGGGATGAGGCCATCGCCAAGGTCGACAATGCCTTCGATCTGGAATGGACTGACCGCAACATCGGCCGTTCGCTGATCGGGACGTCACGGACGCGCTTCGTCATGATCATCAACGGTCGCGGAGACATCGTCTACACTAAAACGGACGATGAATTCCAGGGCCAGCCCTTTTTCGCTCGCGGGCCGCAAATGATAGCCGCTGATGCGCGTCCGCTCATCGATTCCGTCAGAGACAAGGAAAAGGCCGGTCACCCAGCCGGTATCCCTCAGCCGATCGCCTTCAGCAAGATCGAAGTGATTGGCGATGAAGCAGTGCTGCTGTCGGCAAGCCTGTTTCAGCCGGATTTCAGCACCACCGTTCCACAAGGTACACATGCCCCCATCCTCGTCTCAGCAATCCCTATCGCCGGCAGTCTTCAGGAATTCCTCGGTAATCGTTTCCTGCTCGACGACGCGACCATGGGACCCGCAGTGAACGTTTCCGAAGGGCGTGCGAAGGTGGAGGTGGCAAGCGGGCCGAACGGGCAGGCGCAGGCATTGTCCTGGCGTCCAGCGACGCCGGCACATGATCTGCTAAGGCAATCGCTGCCACTCGCAGGCGCCGTCATTCTGGTTCTCGTTGTCGTCTGTACGGTTGCGGCACGCATTTCACGGCGTGCCATCGTTTCTCTCGTCGAAGCCGAGCGCCGGATGAGGCATGCTGCCACGCATGATTTTCTGACTGGCCTCGCGAACCGATCGATGGTTTCCCCGGAATTCGGTCGAATGTCCAAAACCGGAGAGGTTGCCGTCGTTTGCCTTGATCTTGACGGTTTCAAAGCGATTAACGACCGCCATGGCCATGCAGCGGGTGACGCGTTGCTAAAGGAAGTCGCTGCACGTCTGAAAGCGGCCTGTCGTGCAGGAGACAGCGTCTTCAGACTTGGAGGTGACGAGTTTGCCCTCCTGATGTCAGACGTTTCTCCTGCGAAAGCCGAGTTGTTTTGCCGGCAACTCTGCTTGGAGATTTCCCAGCCTTATCTCATACAGGAAAAGCCCGTGGTTATCGGAGCGTCGTTCGGGCTCAGCGTCGTGCCTGCCGGCGAGACGAGCTGTGACGCTGCGTTTCGAAATGCCGATGAGGCGCTTTATCGCGCAAAAAATACGCTTCGATACACACCGCCTACCCAGCAACCGGAGAGCGACCACGTGCGGCGTGTTGGCTGACAAAACACTGACATCTGGAAAACCGGCCGGAGCGGATGACAGTCGGGGTGAACCGCTGTACCTGACAATAGTGCGCCGGCAACCGATTCGGCTTCGTGCGCAAGCGGTATGTCATTAAACGGCAGACGTTCTGTGAGGCGGTGAATCCAGGGGAGGAGCCTCGCGCATGCCTGCCGGTTGTTTCCTTGGGGGACGAGAATGAGCGATAGGGGTGGATATTTTCCGCGTTGGAGACTGAAAACCGAAGGGCGCATCCTGCCCGATGAGCGGTTGCCCGCCGGACAGACGGCTGTGCTTGGGCTGCAGCATGTCGTTGCGATGTTCGGTTCTACGGTTCTAGCCCCGCTGATCATGGGTTTCGACCCCAACGTCTCGATCCTGTTTTCCGGTATCTCGACGCTGATCTTCTTCATCGCCGTTGGCGGTCGCGTTCCAAGCTATCTTGGCTCGTCCTTCGCATTTATCGGGCCCGTGCTTGTTGCAACGGGTGCCGCTGCCGGTGCCGCGAGCCCGAATATTGCCCTGGCGCTCGGCGGCATCATCGCAGCCGGTATGCTCTATGCGTTGATCGGCGTTATCGTCATGATCGCCGGACACAACTGGATCGAGAAACTGATGCCGCCGGTTTTGACGGGCGCGATCGTCGCGGCGATCGGCCTCGTTCTCGCGCCTATTGCGATTGCCAGCGCTTCCGGCTCTGGTCCCGGTAATCCCGATGGCGACCAGCTCTCGCGTTGGATTGCGATCCTGACTGTCGCATCAGTCGGTGCCATTGCCGTCTATGCGCCCGGCATGGCGCGCCGCCTGCCGATCCTCCTGGGTGGTGCCATTGCCTATATCGCCTATCTCGTGGTGGCAAACGGCCTCGGTCTCGGCAAACCCGTCGACTTTAGCGGCGTCGCAGCTGCATCATGGTTCGGTCTGCCGACTTTCACTGCTCCGGTGTTTTCCGCATCCGCCATCACGCTGATTGCGCCCGTGGTCGTTATCCTTGTTGCTGAAAATCTGGGGCATATTAAAGCGATCGGCGCAATGACCGGCCAAAACCTCGACCGTTATCTCGGGCGCGCCTTTATCGGTGATGGTCTAGCAACGATGTTTTCCGGCGCTTTCGGTGGAACCGGCATGACGACTTATGCCGAAAACATGGGCGTCATGGCGATCACCCGAATTTTCTCGACGCTCGTGTTCGTTGTTGCGGCACTGGTCGCCATCCTCCTCGGTTTCTCACCGAAGTTCGGTGCGCTGATCCAGACAATACCGGGACCCGTTATCGGCGGGCTGTCCGTTGTCGTTTTTGGCCTGATTGCCGCGACTGCGGGCCGCATCTGGGTTGAAAACAAGGTCGATTTTTCCGAGCCACGCAACCTCATCACGGTCGGTATTGCGCTTGTTCTCGGTGCCGGCAACTTCAAGCTCAACGTCGCCGGCTTCACGCTCGACGGTATCGGCACGGCGACGATCGGCGCGATTGCCTTTTATCATCTGCTGGGCCTCGGCAGATCAACGGGCGCGAAGTGACGCACAGATAATGTTGTCGCTTGGATGGTGATGAGATCATGAAAACCATCGGAATTCTCGGCGGCATGTCGGCCGCATCGACCCAGATCTATTATCGGACGCTGTGCGAGATCACCCGTGATCGCCTCGGCGGCCTTCATTCGCCCGAGCTTTTGATCCGCTCTCTCGATTTTGCGAAGATTGAGGCGCTGCAGGCGCTCGGGCAATGGGATGTTGCGGCCTCCATTCTCAATGCCGAGGCGAAGGCGCTGGAAAAGGGCGGTGCAGACTTCATCCTGCTGGCGACGAACACGATGCATAAGGTCGCATCGGCGATGATGGCTGACGTGACCATTCCGTTACTGCACATCGCTGATGCCACCGCGCAACGCATTTCAACCGCCGGTCTCAACCGCCCGGGGCTGATCGCCACCGCCTTTACGATGGAGCAAAGCTTCTATCGTGACCGGCTTGTCGAAGCATCACTTCACCCAATTATTCCAGACGAAAATGACCGGGCAGAGGTGCATCGCATCATCTATGATGAGCTCTGCATGGACATCATCGAGGACGAAAGCCGCTCGAAATTCGAAGACGTTGCCCAGCGTCTGGTGGCCGTCGGGGCTGACAGCGTGATCCTTGGCTGCACGGAAGTATGCATGCTACTCAACCAGGGCAATGTGACGGTGCCCGTCTTCGATACGACACGGATTCATTGTGAGGCAGCCATCGATCTGGCCCTTTCGCCGTGACGGTATCCGCGCCGGCATTCTCGCGTCTTGCCGAGGCCCGGATAAACGCCTGTCTGAGCGCCGGACGGAACGGGCGATGCTAAAAAAGTAGCCATATTGCTCCTCCTTTCGTCGCAATTCCAAATCATGTATAGCGGCATCAGTTTTACATGCCTGGTGACACTATGGATCGGAATGTGACCGCCGAAAGGCAGTTGGAACTTACGGTATTTGCGCCGATTGCGCCTTCTCTTCCAATCCGAGAGGATGAGCCTTATGCCCGCGACGAGATGCTGCACGAAATATTCGAGCAGACAGCGAGGCGTTACCAAAACAAGTGCGCAGTCCGACTGCTCGGGAATGACCCCGAAAACAGCCGCCGCAAAGAACTGACCTACGGACAGCTTGCCGAGCGCGCCGTCCGGTTTGCGAGGCAGCTGCATTCGATGGGCGTCAAGCGTGGTGATCGTGTCGTCATCTGCCTGCCGCGCGGCCTCGATCAATATATGGCCATTCTCGGCACGCTTTGGGCCGGCGCGTGCTACGTGCCCGTCGACTGGACCTATCCGCAGGATCGTATCGATTTCATTGCCGAAGATAGCGGCGCGAAGCTAATCGTTACGGATGCCGAGCGCGCGGGCGGCATGCGGGTCACGACCCTTGTCGTCAACGAGACGCTTGGCGATCTTGCCGCTCAGGACGCCGTGCCAATTACCCGCGCCGAAAGCGGCGCGACGCCTGATGATCTCGCCTATATCATCTATACATCTGGAACCACCGGGCGCCCGAAGGGAGTGATGATCTCCCATTGCAGCGCCTGCCACTTCCTGCGGTCCGAAGGCGCAATCCTTGCTATCGAAGACAGCGACCGGGTGTTCGGCGGCTTCAGCATCGCTTTCGACATGTCCATCGAAACCATGTGGAGTGCATTTGCCGCCGGGGCAGAGCTGCTTGTCGCGACCGAGGCGCTTCACAAAGCTGGCCCGGATGTGGCGATCACCCTTGCGGAAGAAGGGGTTACCGTCTGGCATGTCGTGCCGTCGCTCTTTACCCTCGTTGAGACGCAGATACCGACATTACGGATTGTGAACCTGGGTGGCGAAGCCTGCCCGCCTGATCTGGTCGACCGTTGGGCGCGTCCCGGTCTTCGTATCCTCAACACCTATGGCCCGACCGAAACGACTGTCACGGCAACCTGGACGGAGGTGCAGCCCGGCCGCCGCGTAACGATAGGCCGGCCGCTGCCGGGCTATACCGCCTGGATCGTCGATGACAAACTCTGGCCAGTCAATGCCGGTGCCGAAGGCGAACTCGTCATCGGCGGGCCTGGGCTCAGTGGCGGTTATGTGAACCGGCCGGACCTGACGGCCGACAAATTCGTGACAACGCCTTTTAACGGGCCGGACGGCCGCCCCGCCCGAATTTACCGATCCGGCGACCTTGTACGTCTCGATGCCGTCGGTGACATCGAGTTCATGGGCCGTATCGATACGCAGGTAAAAATTCGCGGTTTCCGTGTCGAACTCGCAGAAATTGAAGCAGTCATTGCCGAGGATGCGTCCGTCGCCCAGGCGGTCGTCCACCTCTTCCGCGACAACGACGGATCGGAGCTTTTGGCTGCATTCCTTGTTGCGCGCGGCAGTGCCGCAGTCGACATCGAAGCCGCGCGCAAACGGGTGAATGACCGTTTGCCCAATTATATGCGGCCGGCCGCCTACCAGGTGCTGGATGCCCTGCCGACACTGCCGGCCTCTGGCAAGGTGGATCGCAAAGCGCTGCAGCGTCCTGTGGTCGTTTCCGTTTCCGACCGCGAGATGGTCGCTCCCGAAACGCCGCTCGAAATGCAGCTTCATGGCATCTGGTCGGAAGCTTTCGCCCCGCAGAAAGTATCGGTGGTGGACGATCTATTCGAGGATTTGGGTGGCCATTCCCTTAAAGCCGCCCGCCTGGCATCGGCGATCCGCAAATGTCCCGGCCTTTCCGGCGTTTCCATTCAGGACCTTTATGCCGCGCCGACTATCCGTCTGCTTGCCGAACGGCTGCGGGACCGCGTCATAGCCGAGAGCGTGGTGCAGGAACCGTTCCACCGGGTCAGCCAGTCCCAGAAACGCCTATGCTGGGCGCTTCAGACACTTGCCCTCATCCCCATTTACGCTGTGGCGGGCCTGCAATGGTTCTTCCCCTATCTCGCCTATACCTATCTGGTCGAAGACTTCGGGCGCGTCTCAGCGCTGCTTCTTGGCGGCCTGAGTTTCATTTTCATTCCGCCCCTGGGTATGTTGTTTGCCATTCTCGTCAAATGGCTGATCATTGGCCGTTATCGGTCGGGCGACTATCCGCTCTGGAGCAGTTACTATCTGCGCTGGTGGTTCGTCAGGCGCCTTTCAGACATCATAGCCACGCCTTATCTCAGCGGCACGCCGATGATCCGTTTTTATTATCGGTTGCTTGGCGCCAGGATCGGTCGTCGTGCCTTCATCGGAACCGTCAACATCGACACGGCCGATCTCGTCAGCATTGGCGATGACGCCATTGTCAGCGATTACGCGATGTTGGCAACAAGTTCGGTCGAACGCGGGCTGCTCCGCATCGGTCCGGTATCAATCGGCAACAGCGCCTTTATCGGGACGATGTCGGTGGTGGGACGCAATGGGGCAGTTGGCGACGCTGCAGCACTCGATGATCTTTCGTCCCTGCCGATGAACCAGTCGATCCCGGCGGGGCAAAGCTGGAGCGGCTCCCCCGCTAAATGTATCGCGACCGGACGTGTTCCAAAGCGGGATGAGGAGGCGGGCTTCCTGCGCCGGTTCCTCGTAGGTTTTGGCCTTTTCGTTGCCGCCGCCGTTCTTCCGCTCGTTGCGATCCTGCCGATCGCGCCGGGTCTGATTGCGATGATCGAAATCGACTGGAATACGGACGGGTATTCCTACCTGTTGATTTCGCCGGTCCTGGCGCTCACCTATATCGTCCTCATGTGCGTTCTGACGGTCGCTGCCAAGCGGCTGATCCTCGGGTCGGTGCGACCGGGGCGCTACTCGATCCACAGCTGGTTCTACCTGCGGTTCTGGTTTGTCCAGCAGGTGAACGATCTCGCATTGGCACTGCTTCATCCGATCTACGCCACGCTTTACGTCATTCCCTGGTACCGGGCGCTTGGCGTGCGGATCGGCAAGCGCGCCGAAATCTCCACCGCCGCGAAGATCGTTCCCGACCTCGTCGATATCGGGCCGGAAAGCTTCATCGCCGATGCGGTTGTCTTCGGCGCGGCGCGCCATGAGCCAGGCATTATCGAACTTGCGAATACGCGCATCGGGCGTCGATCCTTCATCGGCAACTCGGCGCTTTTGCCAACGGGCGCAACCATTGCCGATGGCGTTCTGATCGGCGTCCTGTCCAAGCCCCCGGCAGATGGTGGCGCCGAGAAGCCCGATGGGACGTGGTTCGGCTCCCCGCCGATTTCGCTCCCCGTGCGACAGGCCGTTGGCCTGTTCGATGAGGGTGCGCGCTTCAATCCCGGACCGCGCCTCGTTGCGATGCGCCTTGCGATCGAGGCGATCCGCGTGATCCTGCCGCTGACATTGTTCCTGGCGTTCTTCAGCCTGCTGTTCTCCATCGTCGGTGATATCCAGGATTTTGACGACAGTCATTGGTTGATCGCAGCAGTTTTCCCTTTCCTCTATATCGGGTTTGCTGTCGCCTGCGGCTTGTCTGTCGTCGGCCTTAAATGGCTGGTAATGGGGCGTTACAAGCCGACGACAAAGCCGCTCTGGAGCACCTTCGTGTGGCGGACGGAACTTGTGACAGCAACCTACGAGAACCTTGCAGTACCGAACCTGCTCCAGCCGCTGCGTGGAACGCCTTGGCTCGCCTTTTATCTCCGCCTTCTCGGCTGCAAGATCGGTCGGGACTGCTTTATCGACACGACCGACATCACCGAACATGATCTTGTACGGATCGGCGATGAGGTCGCGCTCAACGAATATTCCGGCTTGCAGACACACCTGTTCGAGGATCGCGTCATGAAAGTCAGCGGCGTGGCGGTTGCTGACCGTGCCGTCATCGGTTCTTATGCCATCGTGCTTTACGATGCCGAGATCGGCGAGGATGCCCAGCTCGGCGATCTCTCTGTCGTCATGAAAGGCGAGACGCTGCCGGCCGGAACATCTTGGGAAGGGTCTCCGGCGCAGCTCGTGCGGAATGCATGAGCGGCATTATCTGGCATTCGGGAGATGGCGGTTCGCTGAAGCAGGCGGGCGATCAGGGGCTCGTCTGGCACTTCCGTCTCGATGAGGTTGCGACGGAGCGTATGGCGGGCGGGGCAACGCTGTCTCGCTCCGATTTCGAAGATCTCGCATCTCGACCGGATGCTGGGGTGCGCGGCCTTCGCCGACGCCTGGTGAAGGTTCTTCTTGCGCGCGCGTCAGGTTTGCACCCGGACGAAATCATTGTCGGCAGGACGCAATTTGGCGGGCCGCACGTCTTTCATCCGACCGGATGGCATATGAGTGTTGGGGGACGCTTTCCACATTGCCTGATCGGCCTCAGCCGTGCGCCAATCGGCGTCGATATCGAGCCGCTCGATGCCGAGCCGCCACCTGACGACAGCTTTACGGACGCGGAGGCGGTCGAGCTTCATGGTGGCGCGCGAACGTTCCTTCTTTCCCGCTGGGCAGCAAAGGAGGCGCACGCAAAATGTCTCGGTATCGCATCGCGCATCGAGGCGGTTGAGATTGAAACACGTCTCTATGAAGGCAGGTTAAGCGCCGTCTCGAGTTACGGCGCGACAGAGGTCTTTTGGCGGGTGGAGGGGGAGGCTGTACAGGCCGCCGCCATTCTTCAGCCTGACGCGTAGCTCCGTCTTCAACGCCACATCGTCGTGAGGCCGCCGACCGCGCCATGCACCGGGTCGGTCTCGGGCTTCGGCAGTGACTTGATCGCCGCCAGCATGTCGTCGTCAGGCGAAGACGTCTGGATGTCCGCTTCCTGGCCGGGTGGATAGGCGCCGACGACCTGGAAGTCGGCGGAAGCCTTCAACCTCTTGTGGCCGGTTCCGGCTGGCAGAATCAGGCAGTCTCCCTGCTTGACGTCCACCGCCTCACCCTTTGGTCCGCCAATCTGCAATGTCGCTTCGCCACGCCCGACGCCCAAAACTTCGTGCGCTTTCGAGTGGTAGTGGTGGTAGTCAAACACGCCATTGCGCCAGATGCCGGTCCACCCGTTGCGGGAGAACAGCGCCTCAAATCCCGCGGAGTCGAGAGCCGGTCCGACGCCCTGATAGATCACTACCGAAAATCTCCCGTTGTTGGGGACTTGCTCGCTCGGGCGGAATGTTAATTCTTGGGTCTTCAAGGGACTGATCCTCATGCCTATGACCGCCGTGACCGTCAGCGGATACGACCGTCATAATCCCTGCACGCGCGGGGAAGTTCCCTGCCCACGACTTTCTGATCATGCAGAAAAGGTGGTCTCAAGCCCGACAGGTCGAGCTTGAGACGTTTGGCATGGTCGGATTATTCGGCTGTTGCCTGAATATCCACCTTGTCGAGAAGTAGCATCGGATTATCAGAGGCCGCGATCAGGTCGAACATGCCGAGGCCGTTTGCACCTGTGGATTTCACGGTCACCGTCAACGTCCCGGGCTTGCTGATAAATTTGACGAGCGCGTCCACGGCATTTTGCAGCTTTGGCTGGTCGGCGGCCAGTTGTGGCAGCATCATGCCGGCAACCAGCGTGAGCATTGCCCGCACCTGATCTTCCGACATGTTGTTTTCGAGCGCGTAGAGTTTGATCGCCTTCGCCACCAAGCCTTCGTCCTTGACGGTCAATGTCAGCTCGCGGCCGGCCAGACCGAAGAGAGCCGCCTGGGCGCGATTGATATCGAAGGAGAAAAACTCCTCCGTAAAGCCGCTTGCCAGACCCGAGAACTTGATGCTGCCGATATCCTTGCTGCTAAGCGAGATGTCGCGGATCACGAGATTGCTGTTCGGCTCGTCCCAGCCCGCGGAAAGCCCATAAGAAACTGCGAGCGTTTCAAGACCAAGCTTGCGGGCCTGAACGAAAATGTCTTCTTGCGAGTCCGCTGGAACGGGAAGCGTCAGGTCTTCCTGCCTGATCTCGATGTCGGTCGGAATTCCGTTGTAGGGCTTCGTCAGTCCCATATCGAAATTCTTGAGCGAGAGCTTGATGCGCTCAGGCTTGGGGGGAGCCTCTTCATCGGGATTTTCCGGCGCGGCGAAATCGACGTTGATACCACCCAGATGCATCCGGCCGAATTCCGGTATCAGGCGGTTGAAGGCAAAGGTCTCCATCTCGCTCTCGTCAAGCCCGACGATGTCGGACATTCCGTTGAGCGTAGAGCTCCAGTCGAAACCTGTCAGGCTCGCTTCGGCGACTTCCATCTTTCCGTCTTCATCGCCGATCGACATGCCTTTCACGCCGATGTCGAGCTTGCGGCTATCCATCTTCATGTCCATGCGGTCGATGGTGGCCTTGAGCCTTTTGCCAGCGGCGCCTTCTTTTTCGTCTGGCACGTCGATCTTGAAGCCGATCAGCTGGATGTTGCTGTTGCCGATCATGTCGATGATCGACACGGCCTTGGCGAAGAGCGCCTGACGCGCCTGCGGCGACAACTCGTCAGGGTTTTGAGTTGCCGTCAGCGCTTTCAAGGTCTCCGAGAGCGGCTCTGCCGGCATGCGAGCTGTGAAACCGTCGCTGCGGATTTCGTCGTAGCTGAAATGAGCGGTCCCATCGGTGAGGGTCACGGCGCGGATGGAAAGCGGGCCATAGAGCGGCTTTGCTTCCTTGTCCTCAGGGCCGGCCTTTTCCGTGTAGAACCGGGCGAGATAAGCGACGTCGATGCTTTCGCCCGCTATAGTGCCGGTGGAGGCCACGATGTGGCTGTCTTTCATCGCGCCTTCTGCGTCGGGCAGCTTCATCTTGATGTCGTAGCTGCCGCTCTCGATGGAATAATGGCCAATGCGGCCGCCTGCGATGTCCGAAAGCGCGAGGTTCTTGTAAACGGTCGTCTGCTCGGTGGTCGCGACAGACTGGGTAAACGTCAGCGCGGGGGTGGAAATACGCGTCGCGCCGAAGCGCTCGAGGCGCCGGGGCAACGAGTTGCTGTCTCCGCCGGCCGGCGCCGGCTGAGGCCTTTCGAACACCGCGTTCTCGATGCGCGCATCGTCCATCGAGATTTTCCCGGTCGGCACCTCGATGTCGATCGATTTCACATCAAGCGCCCCATCCAGAAACGGCAGCTTCGGGCGTCCGTCGATGGAGGCAATCTTGATGTTTTTGCCGTCTTCCAGCGGCAGCGTCAGGTCGCGAACATGGATTTTACCAAGAAAATCGACCTCCACGGAGGCGGCCTTCGCGCCGGCGCGGGCAACGACTTCCTTCACCTTTGTTTCCAAAAAGATCTTGCCGCCGATGACGCCGGTGGCGGCCACCGCAATGATTGCAACCGCCGCCCAAAGCGCCTTGCGCCGAGCCTTTCCAGGTTGGGTAGTTTCCTGTTCCACGACGTGGCCCTCTCTCACGAACTGATCATATTGCGCACCTTTTAAGCACGCGGAGGTTGCTTATCAAGTGGTCGCTTGAATGCTTGTCAGGAGCCGAAATATCGCCGTGGTTTCGGCGCTCCCCAGGCGGTTCTGCAGTGTTTTGGCTATTTCCAGAACATCAGCGCCATCCCGGCCACGACCAGCGCAGCGCCGGCCCAGGCGCCGGGCGCCGGTACTTCGCGTGTTTTCAGCCAGAGCAGCGGCAGGATGATCACGGGTGTCGTCGCCGATAGTGTCGAAACGATCCCGACCTTTCCGCCGGAAAGGGCAAAAAGAAGCAGCGTCATGCCGAAGGCCAGAGCAATGAGGCCCGTGGCCGCCGTCTGCAGGAACAGGGCCGGGGTTAGCCTCGTCTTCGGTTTAACGGCTTGGATTGGCAGACTGGTCAGAGCGGTGAGGCAGATCGCCGCTATGCCGACGCGTAGCATGGAGGCCGCCAGAGGGTCGATCCCGGTCGCCATGACAGGCCTTGCGATCAGCGATCCCACCGCCTGGCTGAGCGCGGCGAGGAGCCCTAGAAGCACGCCGATCCAAAGCGGCCCTTTGACGTTTTCCCATTCGTGCAGCTGTGCCTTACGCTTGCCGAAAAGAATAGCGAGCAGAACGCCGCTCAGCGTCAGGCCGATACCCGCAATGGCCTTTCCGGAAAGCTGTTCGCCAAGCACGAGCCATCCCAGCAGCGCGGCCATCGGGGCGTTCAGCGCAAACAAAATCCCCGACCGACGCGGACCAACGCGATTGAGGCAGGTGAAAAGCAGCGTGTCACCGACAAAAATGCCGATGAAACCGGACAGGAGAAGCGACCATAGTGCCTCGGGCTGAAGCTCCCGCCAGCTGCCCGAAGCAAGTACATACACCCCGAGCAGGGCAGCGACGAAAAGCTGGCGCGTCCTGCTGAAGGCGAGCGCGCCCAGCCGACCCGCAGGGCCCGCCGAAAGCATGCCAGTCATCGCCCAGCATGTTGCCGCACCCAAGGCGGCCAGTTCATAAATCGGCATGGTCCCCCCAACCGCTTCCAGGCCGATTTCAGGCCAAAGGCACAATTCGTCCGGCACTCATGGCAGATTCTGGCACTTCCTGCCACACCATAAGCGCGGTCCACGGCGTGCGGTCGGGCGGCTCGGTGCTTCGTGGGTCAGGCGCCCTTGATGATGTTGCAGATCCCCTCACGGATGACGTTCTTATCCGCGATCTGCCCTGCCTGAATATTGAAGACGGCGTCAATCCTCACGCTGGCGCCTTTCTGCCGGGCCACGACCCGCAAGGTCTGGATTCTGCCGCTGCCACTCGTTTCCTGATGTGCGTCGATAGCGGACAGTTCCTTGTTGATCTGGATACCGGAAAAGCCTTCCGCCGCCACGGCCTGTGCGAGCTTTTGCAGCACCGCCGGAGCCTTGGCCTTGGGCAGCTCCTGCCATGATTTGTAGGAAACGGCCGTGACCATCGGTACGCCTGAAACGGAGAAGTTTTTCTCGCAGGATGCCGCAAGGACAGGGCTTGAGAACGCAATCAGGGCGAGGGCTGCGATAAGTGATTTCATTGAATCTATCCAATTGCTGGTGAAGGTTTATCGGCTGTTGCCGCGTTAAAACGACGATCGCTTTCCTCGGTACGCTGCGGGTGGCGGGAGCGCCTCATGGGCTTGCGCCAGCGTTTCAAGCCATGTGGCAAGGCCCTCGGGCACGATCTCATTGCCGGCTTCCAACGCCTCAATCCACGAAAGCTCGCATTGCAAGGCAGAGGCAATGTTGATCGGCGTCCAGCGGATCACCCGCAGGCATTGATTAAACCGTTCCGGCGACATGATGATTGGTCGTTCCTCGTCGTTTTCGCGAAGCTCACTCACACTGACACGAGAGTCAATCCTTTTCTGCAACCTTTGATCGCCGACGCGAGTTCTTGGGTTGCATTCACCTTGAGGGCATGACGTTCCGGATGTGTTTGCAACGCCGGCTCGCGTCACACGGCTCCAATCGTTGCCGCATCGCTGGATCGTTCTATGACGCCGCTTTCGTCGCCATCCCAGAACTTGATTGTATGCGCCGACACTTTGATAAGAAGAAGATGTGGCGTATCCGTTCCCTGTGGAAACCATCTGTCGAGTTCATTTACCCAATGGGCCTCGAACTCGGCCTTGTCTCGAATTAAGCTCGCCTGGCCGTCAACGGAGATGAATATCCCCGGCTTTCCCAGAATGCTGGGCGGCGCGGAAAACGTCAGTGTGACCGTAGAATCCCGCTCGATTTCCGCGACCTTAGCGGTGTCTTCATACGAAAAGAACCAAGAGTCGCCGTCATATTCCACATCGCCATTATTGCTCATCGGCCGAGTATTAATTCGCCCAGCTGCACCTTTGGTGTTAAACATGCAAAAGTCTATCTTGCTCAGTTTCTTAGAGAGCTCATCCATCGTCATTTGCAACTCCTCGCTTTCGACCGACGAATTTCAACCCTCACCGCGGTTTGAAGTTCCGCGAGCTGGGAAAGATCGTCAAAAAGCCCAATGGACGATAGGGAGAAAACAGGTTCAACCGGTGAGACGGCATGAGATATTAACGCTTTTCATCGACTGGCCGGTGAGCCTCGTGGAGGAAGGGATCGACTTTCCCTTGCGTATCGTCCATCCGCAAGGGCGCCACGCTCCAGCAAAACTTCGCGCATTCGTCGACATGGCTGCGGCCAGCCTGCGCGAGAACCGCCTTCTCAATCAGCCCTTTAATATCACCAAACGAAGCCTGAACGTTTGAGCGAACTGCCTCCGTCCGCCGCGCAGTAGCGTAAGCTGAAGCGTTTGACGCGAAGATCCTCACCCGAGTTGTCGACATAGGCCGCAAAAAGGTTGTGCCCGGCGGACGCGAGGTTGGTGGGCGTGACGGATCTCGCGCTGGAGCTCGGCGGCAATCGGGGCTTACGGCGTGAGCACAATCTTGAGTGTCACCATCGCGATGCCATCACCGCAAGGGCGCACGGACTACAGAGCCATATGATCCGCAAGATCCTCGGCCGACAGAGCATCAATGCTTCATCCGGTTAGCGCTGCTTACGTGTGGTGTCATACTGTAGAATCGCCGCCTCGATCTTGGCACCGTTGGCGGCGGCCCATAGGCACAATGCTTCAAAGGGCTCCCGCAACGAGTGCCCTAGCGGCGTGATCGCGTATTCAACTCCAATTGGCTGCGTGGGAAGGACTGTTCTGGTGACAAGTCCGTTTCGCTCCAGCCGCTTTAACGCGTCGGCTAAGGCCTTGTGAGTGATACCATCGAGGCGGCGCTTGATTTCGTTGAAGCGCGAGGGTTTGGGACAAATCACTGTCAGGATCAGAATTGTCCATTTGTCCGCAATTTTATCCAGAACCGGGCGAGCCAGCGGCATGTCGCAAAGTGCGCGATGAGAGAGGGTTTCGAGGTCGGTATACTCATCCATATCTAGGCTATTCCAGGTGCGTAATTGATATCAGATATCCAGCGTATATCATGAGTGGATCAACGAGTGAAAGGCTTTACGATGGATAGAATGAATAACAAAGTTGCTCTGGTGGTCGGTGGTGCAAAAGGGATTGGTCTGGCGATTGCAAGGCTTCTTTCTGAGGAAGGGGCCCGTGTCTTTCTCACCAGCCGGAGGGGAGAGGATGCCGACAACGCAGCCGCGAGAATTGGCAACGGCACGATTGGACTTCGGGCTGACGCAGGCTCACCGGAAGACATGGTCGCTGCTGTCGACGCTGTCCGCAGGGCATATGGCCGCATCGACGGACTGGTCTTGAATGCGGGTTTATCCGAACACTCGCAGATAGCCGAGATAACCACGGAGCATTTTGACCGCCATTTCGACGTCAACGTCCGGGGGATGGTGTTCGGCTTCCAGGCGGCTCTGCCCGCCATGACGGAGGGCGGTTCGGTGGTGCTTGTCGGGTCCATCGCCGGGACCGCAGGCTATAAAGGTTACGGAACCTATGCCGCCACGAAAGCAGCGGTTCGTTCTTATGCGCGAACCTGGACAGCAGAACTCACCCCGAAGGGTATCCGGGTGAACGTTGTTGCGCCCGGACCCACAGATACGGAGATGATGGCTGCTGTCGCGGAAGAGACGCGAGCGGAAATTGTTGCACCAATTCCGATGGGACGTATGGCGCAGCCTTCAGAAGTTGCCGCAGCCGCTTTGTTTTTGTTGAGCGACGACGCGAGCTACATTGCCGGTGCCGAACTATGCGTCGACGGCGGCTTACGACAGGTTTAACGCGCCGCCGAAACCTTTCCCGGGTGTCAGATGAGTAAAGGTGCTCAATGACATCCGGGTTTGCGAAAGAATAATTCTATCGCCCTGCTTAGGTGTCTTAGAGCAATGCGCCGCGGATCGCCAAACCGGCGGCCGCAACGCTTCTGAGCCTACCATCCTGAGCCCCAAGGACCATAGTAGTTTTTGGAAGTCGTCACTCATCATTGGTAGCCTGCCTCAGGATCGACCTTTCCGCGGAATTTGGACGCGCCACAGCCCGTTCGTAATTGTCTTAAACGGGTTCGCTCATATCCAAGCATTTTCTTAAAGCTGAGATAAAGATGAGAGAAATACTCCTCTTTAACTTCTTCAGAACAGCCGGGCGCTGGTAGCGCTGAGAACCTAACGCGGGTGGCGGTGTTCTGGAATATCAGTGCGGATCTTGCATGGTTAAAATCAACGACGCGATCTCCGGTGACGCGGGCCGGACACCCACCTTCCAGTGGTCGTTGATGTATGTGCTAGGGGGGCTTTATCTCGCTCAGGGCATACCCACCTATCTGCTCTTGGTGGCGCTGCCGCCGATCATGCGGGAGAGCGGTGCATCACGTACGGCCATCGGGCTGTTCTCTTTGCTGATGCTGCCGCTGATCCTGAAATTTGCGGTCGCGCCACTTGTAGATCGTTGGTCTCCATTTCCCAGACTTGGTCATCGCCGCGGCTGGGTGATCCCAACGCAGCTCCTTGTGAGCGCCGGGATCGCGTCCATGGCACTGGTAGAGCCAAGCGACGCCGCAATTTTGTTTGCGATCTGCATATCGATTACACTTGTCTCCTCCATGCAGGATATCGCAACGGACGGTTACGCCGTCAGGCACCTGACCGACAGGAACCGCTCTTTCGGCAACGCGGTGCAGGCAGGGGCTGTTGCGCTCGGCGTCATCATTGGTGGGACGGCGGCGCTCGTGGTGTTCCATATCGCGGGATGGCGCACGATGATCCTTCTGGTCGCCGTGCTGTCGCTGCTGCCCCTCTTGGCCGCTTTGGCGATGCAGCCGGAGGAAACCACAGGTAAAGAGACCAAGCGTGCCAGTCTCGCCCGTTTTTTCCGTCGCCCGAATGCCTGGCTGATCCTTGGTTTTGCGCTGACATACAGGGCAAGCGAAGGTCTCGTGCGGGGTATGGAAGGCACTTATCTGGTTGACAGCAAGGTGCCGACCGACTGGATCGGGTACCTCTCGGGAGGAGCGGCCGCAACGGCGGGTCTGATGGGTGTTGCTATCGCTGCGCTGATTATCCGCAAGGTGGGCCTCACAGCAACGCTTATCCTGTTGGGTGGCCTTAGAACCCTCTGCTTTTTCGCCTTTGCGCTCAATGCCTTCGGTGTATGGCCCGGCATGTGGGTGGCGATGTCGGCTTCGGCATTTCAGACCCTGATCCGGTACATGGAACTGGTTGCCATCTATTCCTTCTTCATGAAGAACTCATCGGATGATCAGCCGGGAACGGATTTCACCATCCTCACCTGCGCGGAACTCATCGTTTACATGGCGGGAGCCTCTGCAGCAGGTTTTGTTGCGGACCGTATGGGATACCCATCGCTGTTTTCGACTGCAGCCATGCTGTCACTCGCCGGAATGGGGCTGTCGGTCTGGTTCCTTCGACGCATCGGCCGCTGTCCGAAGGCACCTGTTATGGCAGGTGCCTGATACGGACGCGAATCCACAACAATTCCATTGGAGTTGATATCATGGACCCGTTCCCACGGCACGATAACGATTTTTACCTCAAGCGTCAGGCACGCCGCGAATCCAATGCGCGCAGCTATCCGCGGCGGTTTCCCCTTGCGCTGAAATCAGCGTCCGGTTGCCTCGTCACAGATGTTGAGGGACGCACCTATCTCGATTGCCTCGCCGGTGCCGGGACGCTTGCACTCGGGCATAATCACCCGGAAGTCATTGCCAGCCTTCAGGACGTGCTGGCCTCCGGCCTCCCGCTGCACACACTCGATCTTGTGACCCCCGTTAAAGACAAGTTCGTTTCCGATATCTTCGAAACATTACCCGCCGGAATGCGAGAAGAGGCCAAAATCCAGTTCTGCTCACCGAGCGGGACGGATGCGGTGGAAGCGGCGATCAAACTTGCCAAGACCGCAACGGGGCGCACGGATGTCGTCGCCTTTCGGGGCGCCTATCACGGCATGTCACAGGGATCGCTGTCGCTGATGGGGTCGCTCGGACCGAAGGCGGCCATCGGCCAACTGGTGCCGGGAACACATTTCTTTCCGTACCCCTATGCGTTTCGATGCCCCTTCGGACGGGGCGGCGACGAAACAGCGACGCTTGCGGCAGAGTATTTCGAAAAGGCGCTGCGCGACCCCGAAGGTGGGATCAACCTTCCGGCGGCGGTTATCCTTGAGGCCGTTCAGGGCGAGGGTGGTGTTATTCCGGCGCCGGCCGGATGGCTGCGGAAAATTCGCGCCGTTACCCGTGAACTCGGGATACCGCTGATCCTCGATGAGGTGCAGAGCGGCGTCGGTCGCACAGGCACTTTCTATGCCTTCCAGAAGGCCGGTATCGTGCCTGACATCATCGTGCTTTCCAAGGCGATTGGCGGCGGGTTGCCAATGGCGGTGATGATTTATCGCGATGGCCTCGATCTCTGGAAACCCGGCGCACATGCCGGGACGTTCCGCGGCAACCAGCTGGCCATGGCAGCCGGATCGAAAACCCTTGAAATCATCAAGCGCGATGGGCTCGTGGAGCGGGCAGCAATTGCCGGTCGCAGGCTGCGGGCCAATCTGGAACGCGTTCAGAGCCATACGCCCTATATCGGCGAGGTTCGCGGCGAAGGTCTGATGCTCGGCGTGGAAGTCATCGACCCCACGCGCAATCCTGACAGCCTGGGCCATCCACCGCATGGCGGCGATATCGCCAGGGCGATCCAGAGCGCGGCATTTCGCGACGGTCTGATCCTGGAAACCGGTGGTCGCCATGGCAGCGTTCTGCGGCTTCTTCCACCGCTGACCATTTCCGACGCCGAGATCGATCAGGCCTCCGATATCCTGTCCGACGCTTTCCTGCGCCTTGGACGCAACGCCGCATGAATGTTACCCTGCTACACAGTAAACAGGTCGACGTGGCAGAGGACGCGTTGTCCACCGCGATCCTTGGCCCAGGGGACCCCGCGCTCAGGGCTTATCGTCAGGCGATGATGACCGCGGTAACGATGATCACCGAAAACGCCATCCGGGCTGACATTCACTCCGGTGTCGAAGCCGACGATATCCGCGGCTTCCTGGCGACGCTTGATGTCTGCCCGAACCGGGGAACCGGCGTTTCCGCGGCGCTTGAGCATATCGGCGTTCCGGCTGTGCGGCATGCGCTGGACGTGGGCAATCCCGCCACCATGGCACATCTCCATTGCCCAGTGGCGATTCCGGCTCTCGCAGCGGAAGTGCTGATTTCCGCCACAAACCAGTCCCTCGATTCCTGGGACCAGTCACCATTCGCGACGCTGGTCGAGGAACGGGTACTTTCTTGGCTGACAGGTTTTATGGGATTGCCAGAAACGGCAGGTGGAAGTTTCACCAGCGGTGGTAGTCAGTCCAACATGACAGCCCTCTATCTTGCAGCAGAGAAGCAGGGGCTCGCGGTTCGGCGGAACGGTGTCATCTTCACCTCGGAACAGTCGCATTTCAGTATCCAGAAAAGCGCCTCCCTTCTCGGTTTCGCGAAGGACGCGGTCCTGACCATTGCGACGGATGACGAAGGCCGCATGTCAGTTCCCGCCCTCCAACGGGCAATCGCTGAAACGGCTGCACAGGGACGGCCGCTGGTTGCTGTGGTGGCGACGGCGGGCACAACAGACCTCGGCGCGATCGACCCGCTGGAGGGTATCGCCGATATAGCGAAGGAACACGGCTTATGGCTCCATGTGGATGCGGCCTACGGCGTGGGACTTCTGTTTTCAAACTATCGCCATCGCCTTCGTGGAATAGAGCGGGCTGATTCGATCGCGCTGGATTTTCACAAGATGCTGTTCCAGCCGATCAGCTGTGGCGCCCTGCTTCTTGGTGAGCGCATCCACTTTTCGCCGCTCGCGACGAAGGCAGATTACCTTAATCCCGAAGTGTCTATTTTCGGTGATGTCCCCAACTACGTGGAGTCGTCGGTGCAGACGACCCGCCGCAGCGACGCACTGAAGGTGCTTATGACGTTACGCTCTATCGGGCTTGACGGTCTCGACGAGCTGATCTCGAAGACGCTCGACAATACGAAGGCAGCAGCCGGGGCTGTGCGAATGCGTGATTATCTTCATCTTGCGCAGGAGCCGGAATTGTCGACGGTGCTTTTTCGTTATGTTTCGCCACATGGGCCGGAGCGTTCCGACGAAGTGACGCTTGCCGTTCGCGCTAAACTTTTTCGAAAGGGCATTGCTGCTCTTGCTACCACCGTTCTTAGCGGACGGGTCCATTTTAAACTGACGCTTCTTAATCCCCATTCCACACCCGACGTCATTGGCCGCGTTCTGGACGCGGTTGGAGAGATGGCGCGCGAACTGGAGAACGACCATGTATGCCCGTAAAGCCGCAACCCTTGCGCTTCGATCCTTGCTCAATTGCGTGGCTCGCGAATATACCGAGCATTGCATATGGGGGCACGACAGTGGCAGACAAAAGCTGACGCTGGATTTTCCCGATAACGGCGGCAGCCTTAGGGTGCCGATACTCTATCGCTCCGCGACGGGCCATCATCTCTTCGGCGAGCCGCTGGTGCTGAGCGATGACGCCGGTACGAACACGATCAGCCCGGAACGTGCGATCGACATCATCGTCGAGCGCGTCGAGGCTACTGCCAGCGAAGAGGGACGCAAAGATCTTCTGGCTCGCACCCATTCCAGCCGTTTGTTGGTGGAGGCTGCGCTTCACGCGCGCGAGAATGATCTTTCCGAGCTTATTGGCGACCATGTCTCCTTCATCGAAGCGGAGCAGGGACTGATTGCCGGTCACGGAATACACCCTTGCCCTAAAAGTCGCGAAGGCATGACAGAAGAGGAGGGCAGACGCTACTCGCCCGAATTTGCCGCAAGCTTTCCGCTGCGCTGGTTCGCCGTTGCACGGGACGTTTATCACACAGGCCATTCAGATGGGTCGGCCGCTGCCGAAGAGTGGCTTGATGCCGTGGACGGCGAAACGTTGGCTGCTCTGCGTACCAGCCTGCCCAAGGGTGACTTCGCGTTCTTGCCGGTACATCCCTGGCAGGCGGACGCCATGCTCAAACAGGCGGATGTGGCAGCCCTGGTAGCCGCCGGTAAAATCGTGGACTGCGGCGAGGCGGGCAAACCATGGTTTCCTACCTCCTCCGTGCGCACGCTCTACCGGCCGGATGCACCCTTTATGTTGAAACTATCGCTCGGTATCGGCATCACCAATTCGGTGAGGGTCAACCTTGCCCGCGAACTGCTCCGGGGCGATGACATGTATCGCTTCCGGGCAAGCCATTTGTGGCAGGACCTGAAATCGGATTATCCGGGCCTGAATTTCATGCCGGACCCTGCCTATGTGGGTGTTTCGGTCAATGGCGGCGTGATCGACGGTCTTTCCGCCACGATGCGTGAAAATCCGTTCCATGATGACGACGTTGGCCGCAACGTCAGTCTGCTCGCCGCCTTATGCGAGCACCTGCCGGAACGTGGCAGCAGGTTGGGTGCGTTGATCCGCAGGCGGGCGGAAATGGAGGGCCGCCCGGTGGCAGCGGTCGCTGCGGACTGGTTCTCACGGTTCCTGACGGTTTTCGTGACGCCGGTATTTGCTCTTTACCTGCGTCATGGCATTGCCATTGAAGCCCATCAACAGAACATGTTGCTCGAAATTGCCGATGGTTATCCCGTTGCCGCGTTCTATCGCGATAACCAGGGTTTCTTCCACCACGAGCGCGGCCATCTGGCGCTGAATGCTGCTATTCCGGGCATTGGGGTCCGCAGCGAGTCCGTCTTCGGCGAGGAGCCGGTCGATGAGCGCATCCTCTATTACGCCTTCATCAATTCCGTTCTCGGCATGGTCGGGGCTCTGGGCCGTGAGGGCCTGATCGAGGAAGAGGCCTTGATTTCGCAGTTGCGCGCAGCGCTTGTCAAACTCAACGCTGAAGAAGGCGGACAGTCCCGTCTGGTGGAAAAGATGCTGGCGCCCGTTTTGCAGTGCAAGGCCAATCTCAAGACGCGGCTTGCGCAGATGGATGAACTGGTGGGGCCGCTGGAAACGCAATCGGTCTATCTGCAAATCGACAATCCACTGTTTCAGCATGCGCGGGCGCAGGCTCATGGATAACCTGACCACGACTGGCGCCGGCTTTGCCTATTCCCGATACGATCCGGATATCGGCAAGACGATCAGCTTCAGGCTGCTGGACAAGGGGCGCGACCTTGACCTGTTGTGGCGCTGGATGAACCAGGGCCATGTCGTGCCGCAATGGAAGATGGCGAAGCCGAAAGAGCATATTGCCGCCTATATCGACGCCAATCTGGCTGACCCGCATCAGGATCCGTATATCGGCTTCATCGATGGCACACCGATGAGCTATTGGGAGGCCTATTGGGCCAAGGACGATATTCTCGGCCGCCATTATGCCGCTGCCGACAAGGATCGCGGCTGGCACATGCTGGTGGGAGAGCCTTCCTTTTTTGGGCGAGGCATCGCGCCTGCGGTGATCCGTGCGTTTACGCGTTTCCTTTTTCTCGATGATCCCGCCACGGAAAAGGTCGTGGGTGAGCCGAGCGTCGAGGCGCGGCGTTTGCTGCGTTATGCGCCGGTTTGCGCCTTCGAGGAGCAGGGGGAAATCGACCTGCCAGATAAACGCGCCAAACTGATGTTCTGCCATCGACAGCGCTTCATCGAACAATTTGGACTATGACCATGACCACACTCGATCTTACCGGTATCGGTATCGGGCCTTTCAATCTTGGCCTCGCCTCGCTTCTCTCCTCGCACCCCCAGGTTTCGGCAACGTTCCTGGAGCGCAAACCTGGTTTCCGCTGGCATGAGGGGCTCATCCTGCCGGGAACGACGTTGCAGGTACCGTTTCTTGCGGACCTCGTTTCGATGGCGGATCCGACGCACCGCCTGAGCTTCCTCAACTATCTGGCCGCCCACGACCGTCTTTATAAATTCTACTTCTATGAGAATTTCCTGATCCCACGCCAGGAATATGATGATTATTGCCGTTGGGCCTCTCAGCAGCTCGATAGCTGCCGGTTCGGCGAAACGGTTGCCGACGTGCGGCACGACGCTGCGACCGATACGTTCGTAACTGAAACCTCCGCTTTGGGCGGCACGACGCGCAGCTATCGAAGCCGCAATATCGCCGTAGGGATTGGAACGTCTCCCTACCTACCGAAGTGGTCAGGGTTGAATGCCAACTCGCCGGTTTTCCATTCCGCCGAATTTGCCAAGCGCAAGGCGGAGTTGATGAAAGCCCGTCGGGTGACCGTGATAGGATCGGGCCAAAGTGCCGCTGAATGTGTGCTCGCGCTCTTTAGCGAACTGACACCGCAAAGGGTGGCGGCAGGAGCATCCATTCGCTGGATCACCCGCTCGGCGGGTTTCTTCCCCATGGAATATTCCAAGCTCGGATTGGAATATTTCACGCCCGACTACATGCGCGAGTTCCACAGGCTGCCGCGCACGACACGACGACAGACGGTTGCCGATCAAGGATTATTATACAAAGGCATCAGCTTCTCGACGATTGGGGATATCTTCGACCTGCTCTACGAGCGCTCCATCGGTGGGCGAGATCCGGGCCTGTCGCTCGCGCCCAACTGCGATGTCACCGATATCCGATCATCCGGGTTTTCTGGTGGACTGAAGATCGGCCTGCGGCACAATCTTTCCGGCGAGGAAAGTGCTGTCGAGGCTGATGCGGTCGTTGCGGCAACCGGTTATCGCCACGCGTGGCCGCAATGGCTGGACACGTTGAAGGAGCAGATGCTGGAAACCTGTGACGGTGGCGACTTGATCGTCGACGCTGATTTCCGCGCCAGACGACGCGACGGCGGCGCAGGAGCGATTTTCGTCCAAAACGCCGAAACGTTCCAGCATGGCGTTGGCGCGCCGGACCTTGGCCTCGGCGCGTTCCGCAACGCTGTCATCATCAATCAGTTGCTCCAAAGAGAACACTACCGAGTCAATGCGCGATCTGCCTTCCAGGATTTCGCAATTGCGAAAGACCACGCCCCGTCCTCGACAATTTCAGGAGACGTCTATGCCCGCGCCGTTTGACACGCTTTATCGCCCCGCCTTTGCGCCGTCCCTTTGGAAAGAAACTTCCCGCCGATTGCTCGCCAAGGTTATCGAGGAATTCGCCTATGAACGTGTTTTCCCGGTAACGTCCGACAAGCCGGGTCACTATCGGATCGACTTTTCGGCGGTTTCCTACAGTTTCAAGGCCAAGCAATATGTCTTCGATAATCTCTCGGTCGAACCCCAGAGCATTCTGAGACATGCTAATGGTATCAGCACGCCGGTTCATGATCCGCTGGCCTTCTGCGCAGAGGTGCTGCCGGAACTGGGCGTCAAGCCCATGACGACAGCGCATTTCATCCGTGAGCTTGGCAATACCCTCGTCTCCGATGCTCACATCGCAGCCCGTGCCGGCAAGACCGGTGCAGAGCTCGCCGAGCTCGATGATATCCGTATGGAAGGCGAGATGACCGGACATCCTTGGGTCACTGTCAGCAAAGGTCGGATCGGCCTTGGTTATGCGGACTATCTTGCTTATACCCCGGAAAACCGGTCGCCATTGAAGATCGTCTGGATCGGCGTAAGCCGCGAGCGAGCGTCCTTCGCTGGTGAGGCGGGGCTGACAAACGAACGGCTGGTGGCCGAGGCTATTGGTGAGACGCTCTACGAGTCATTTGTTGGCAGGCTGAATTCTGCAGGGTTCTCGACCGAGACCCATCATATCATGCCGGTTCACCCGTGGCAGTGGGACCATATGATCTTGCCGCACTTTGCAGCGGATATTTCTTCGGGGCATATCGTGCTTCTGGGGGAGGGAGACGACCTGTATCTGCCGCAGCAATCTGTCCGCACCCTTTCGAACGTCAGCACCCCTGCAAAATCGACGCTTAAACTGTGCATGACGATCCTTAATACGGCGGTCTATCGCGGTATTCCCGGAAAGCGGGCGCTGACGGCTGCGCCGTTCACGACCTGGCTTGATGACCTCCTGAAGAATGACGCTTTCCTCTCGAAAGATTGCGATCTCGCGCTTCTGGGAGAGCGGGCAGGCATGCATTATACGCATCCGCAATTTTCGAAGGTTCCCGGCGCGCCTTATCAGTTTAACGAGATGCTTGGATGCCTGTGGCGCGATAGTCTACAAGGACATTTGAAGCCCGGTGAAACCGGCATGCCGCTCGCCGCATTCATGCATGCCGGTAGCGATGGCAAGCCGGTGGTGCAGGCGCTGGCGGAAAAAGCGGGGGTCAGCGTCGAAAGCTGGCTGGGGCGGTTCTTTGATGTCGTGCTGCCTCCGGTTTACCACCTCCTTGCCCGTCATGGCCTTGCCTTTTCCGCCCACGGGCAGAACGCGACGGTTATCCTGAAGGACGGGCTACCGGTGCGGTTGGCGTTGCGCGACTTCATCGACGATGTCATCGTCTGCGATCTTAATTTCCCTGAAAGCGACAGCCTGCCGAAGGAGGTTCAGGATGTGCTGCTGCGCCTGCCGGCTGATTTCCTGATGCACTTCATCCAGACAACGCTGTTCATCTGCGTCTTCCGTTACATGTCGGTGCTGCTGGACAAGAGGTCGGGCCTGTCGGAGGAGGCGTTCTGGGCGCTGGCTGGAGAAAGCGTTAGGCGCTATCAAGCCCGTTTCCCAGACATGGCTGCACGTTTCGCAATCTTCGATCTATTCGCAGATGACTATCCCCGCCTTTGCCTGAATCGCGTGCGCCTGTTCACCCATGGTTATGCCGACGATGACGAGCGGCCGGTGCCGGATTTCCAGGGCATGGTCAACAATCCTCTCGTCCATTTCGACCGGAAGAAAGACGCAGCCTGACGAGCCGGCAATCGGTTCGAAGGTTTCAACGTATCAAACGGTTTGCGTCGTCATGCGGCGCAAATCCGTCGGGCGTATGCCGTAGCGGCTGCGGAAAGTACGATTGAAATAGGACAGGTCGTTGAAACCCACGCTGTAGACGATCTGGCTGATTGGCGTTGCGGCATTATCGGAAAGAATTCGGGTTTTGGCGAGCACCAGCCGCCGCTCCAGCACGTAGCGTGAAAAGGTGGTTCCCGCCTTGCTGAAAAGCTTTTGGATCGCGCGCGGTGTGATCCCCTCGGCCTGCGCCACATCGGCTATGGAAAACGAGCCATCGGCCAGATTTTCCTCGATCATCGCTTTGATTGCCTCAAGCCGGCTCTGCGGCACCGCCGAAGGTGCCGCCTCGGCCACGTATTGGGCGAGAACGGGCAGCAGCGAATAAAAGTGAGCCACCATCATGCTGGCGTGCTCCTTGTCCTGATGGTCCTGGCGCAGCAGATAACCCGCATAGTTGGTCAGGAGCTGTAACGGCAGGCATTCTGCTAAAAACGGCCGCAACAAAATCCGGTCGACGGATTTCCGCGCAAGCGTAATGCCGGCGTGGGGAAGATGCGCACAGTCGAGGCGCCCGCCTTCGGGCAGGACTATTTCCGACATCATGTCGGAGGGAAGGAGGATGACATCGCGCGGTGCCATCTCGAAGCTTTGTTTGCGATGATGAACGATCAACGGCCCGTCCGTCGCCCTCAACATCACGATATCAGGCCTGCCCACCCCATGTGCAGTCAGACGCAATGCGGTCCTTGGCAGGTAAACGGTGGCCAGCGACAGTTCCTGATGTTTCCAGACAAGGCCGGTCACGCCTGCCAGATCACCGTCTTCGACGGTTATCGTTGCTTCCCCCAGCATATCCAGGAGTATCGTGCGGCAGACCAGCCTGCTTTCTGAATCGGGCAGGGTAAGGGTTCCAAGTTTCAAGGGTCGGATCACTTCCATGAAAAATCAAACCTGTCTTTTCTGTTGATGTTCGCATCTATCCAAATCGGGTTCGTCCCCATCCAAGCCCGGCCGTTTCATAGCGCATAAAACATGATAAAAATAGTCTTGTATTCTTCCCGGTTGGACGAACCGGGAGATATTTTTTTCGCATTGGGGGCGACATGATCGGAAAGTGGAATGTCGGCGTTAGTCTTCTGGCTATCGTCGTTGCAATTGGTGGCGGCACCAGCCGGGCGCAGGCGCAGGATGCATCGCAGAGCGAGCAACCAAACAGCGGTTCGACGGTGCTGGAGCCGATCGTCGTGACCGGCAGCCGTATACCCCAGCAGATTTCGCGAACGGCGCGAACGATTTATGTCGTCGATGCACAGGCCATCGAGACTGAGGCCCGCTCGGGCAAGTCGCTACAGCAGATTCTCGCCGAGAAAGTTCCAAGCTTCGACCCCGCGAGCGAAGGCGCGCGCACGGCTTACGGCCAGAACCTGCGAGGACGCACAGCCCTCATTCTTATCGATGGTGTTTCGATGAACTCGGCCCGCTCGCTCAGTCGCCAATTCGATTCCATAGACCCCTTCAATATCGAGCGCGTGGAGGTCCTGTCCGGTGCAACGGCGATCTATGGCGGCAATGCGACAGGCGGCGTCATCAACATCATCACGAAGAAGGGCAAGGATGCGCCGGAAGGTCTGCATGGCGAAGTGACGGCTGGCCTCGGCAGCGGCTTTGGGCACACCCGCGACATTGACCGCAATGGTGCGGGTGCGGTGACCTATAACAGCGAAAACTGGGACGCGCGTTTCGCCATTGCCGGTAACCAGACAGGTGCCTTTTACGACGGCTCCGGCACGATGCTCACGCCTGATATCACCCAGACATCCACCGCTTTTAACAAGCGTGTCGATTTCATGGGTACCGTCGGCCTTCAGTTTGACGACAACAGACGCCTCGAAGTATCAGGCCAATTTTACGACAGCGCACAGGATTCGCCATTTGGGCTTTATCTTGGCGCGGGGCTTGCCGGCATACGCAATTCCAAACTGGTCGAAACGCGGGATGGATACCGGTCGGATTTCAATCCCCGAACGCGTCGCACGATGGTCAACGCGACCTATACTGACAATGATTTCTTAGGCCAGGAGCTTCTTCTGCAGGGCAGCTTCCGACGGGAAGAAATCCGGTTTCACCCTTTCCCCGGCAGCGCGATTTTCTCTCCCTTCGTCTATTTCGGCGGCAGCTCGCAGGATACCGATTATTACAGCCTGAAGGCAGCGATGATCTCGGCGCCTCTGGACGGGCTGAAGGTTACCTACGGCATCGACGCCGACCGGGATTCGCTGAGTTCCAAACAGAATGTCTTCGATTTCCTCAGCGTTGCAACGACTGGGGCCATGGACTTCAAGACACGCGGCATAACGGGACTCTACCCCGATATTGATGTCTCGACCGTGGCCGGTTTCATCCAGGGGTCTTATGAGGCGACAGATCGTCTGACGGTCAACGGCGGGGTGCGTTATCAATATGTTACCACCGATATCTCCAGCTTCGCCGGAGCGGCACAGCAGGTCGCCGTCCTGAACAGGGTCGGTTCCTCCGTTGATAGCATCCCCGGCGGCGACGTCAGTTACGATGCCGCTTTGTTCAACGCAGGCGCGACCTACGATTTGACCGACGTGCAGCAGGTCTATGCCAATTTCAGCCAGGGCTTCGAGCTGCCTGATCCGGCGAAATATTACGGGATCGGCAGCTACAGGCTCGTCGGCGGCCGTTATGTCCTCTTGAACAGCGTCAACGTGGGCGACTCGGCACTCCAGGCGATCAAAACGAACTCCTTCGAAGTTGGTTATCGCTTCAATGACGATACATATAGCTTCGAAACGGCGGCATATTATTCGCTCTCCAACCGATCCATCGAGCTGAACCGCACGACCTTGGCCGTTGATGTGGTTGATCGTGAACGACGCGTCTATGGTATCGAGGCGAACGCTAGCGCGAAACTGGATTACGGCTTCGACGTTGGCACATCAGCGCATTGGGTGAAGTCGGAAATAAAAAGCGACGGTCAGTGGGAAAAGGAAAGCATCGGCAGTGCCAGTGTTTCCAAACTTGGTGGTTATGTCGGCTGGACGAAAGATAACTTGAACGTCAAACTTGCCGGGCAGCATGTCTTCAGCCTCAGTGACGATGACAGCCGGACGATCGATGATTACACCCTGTTTGATCTAACCGGCGCCTATCATTTCGAAGCTCAGGACACGACGCTGCGCTTCGGCGTGATGAACCTCTTCGACAAGGATTACTCGAATATATGGGGCGCTCGCGCCAACGCTCTTTACGGGGCTTTAGCAAACGAGGCCGTGTTCGACTACAAGGGGCGCGGACGCACTTTCGCCGTGTCGCTAACGAAAGTTTTCTGATGAATTGGCAGGGCGACATGCGGCGGGAGATCGTCACTCCCGCCACACCCCGCGACGTGGGCGGAATGACCAGTCCTGGTGTCTATCTCGCCTTCAATCTCCATCGCCGCGGACCAGTTGGGGTCTATCGAGACGGTCAGCAGCTTCTGGTTTCTGATGCTCATGGGGCAAAGGCAGCCTTCCATCTTTCAACGGATGACAGTGTTGGAAAGATCGAGGTTGCGGACCTGTCGGTCGCGGCGTCCGGTGCTTGGCGTCTTGCCGCCGCAGCGTTCGAATGCCTGTTTTCCTCGTCTCCAGCGCTTCGGTTTATGACGCTGTCGGGCAATGGTTGGGCAAGTTTCGAAGAGGAGTTTGCGGCCCACGGGCTTTATATGCACGCGGCATCCACCTCGTCACTTCCTTCCGTGTGGGCAGATATGTTCTGGCAGACGCAAGGTCTTTGGAATGCACCCGCCACCGCGTTGTTCCCCCGCCACGAAATCCATGACGGCAGAGTGTCGCATCCCTCACGTCCACGCAAACCTGTCGGAACGGTCTATGCCCGCTACATTCCCTGGCTAGGCGGCGTCCTTTCTTTTGATGTGGCGACCCTAGACGACCTGCCGGAGGTGCACCGCTGGATGAACAGTCCCCGTGTGAACGAGTTCTGGCATGAAGCTGGAGACGAAGATCGCCACAGGCACTATCTGGAAGGCATGTTCGCAGACCCACATATCATGCCGCTTATAGGCCGGTTCGGTGGCAGGGCGTTTTCCTATTTCGAGGTGTACTGGGCAAAAGAAGATGTCGTCGGGACCTTCTGCGATGCGAACGACTATGACCGCGGTTGCCACGTTATCGTGGGTGACGAGGCATGTCGTGGCCGCGAGTGGTTCACCGCCTGGCTGCCTTCCCTTCTGCACTACATGTTTCTTGACGATCCGCGTACAGAGCGCATCGTGCAGGAACCAAGCAGCAACCATCACCGGCAATTGAGAAATCTGCAAAAGTCCGGCTTTTCACATCTCAAAAGCGTTGATCTGCCAACGAAACACGCCGCCATCATGACCATTGGCCGACAGCGCTTCTTCTCTGATCGGCTGTGGCATCCGGCCGATTAGTGGCTGGAATTTTGGACTAGCATTCTTGCCGCATGAGAAAGATTGATATGCGCACCGGCGGTGAATGGGGTCATTGATATGCTCGGCCTGGTGGCGCAGTTTTCCCGAGCCGTCATTGTCATGTCGTCAACCGTTCCGAAATGAAGATTTCCTGTTGGCTGTCGTTATTCAAGAACGGCCCGCTATGTGTCGACACCTAATTCGAAGAATGGGGTGGGACAAGAAAAAATGGGGCGACAAAAGCGGCGCTGGGCGGTTTGGCGAGCATGCAAGCCGAGTTTCGGCAAGCGGAGTGTCTTCGCGCGGCTTGGTCAGTCAGCGCATGTCAAACGTCAACCTATGGCCAAGGCGCTTTAGATGTGGCGCACCCCTAATGCTCGTGCAGGTGTTTCGACACTCGCCTTGTATCCAGGCCATCAATCAGTCGCAACCGCTTTGCGCGGTCGGATCGTCTTGCCGGTCCCGCTGTCCTTTTTGCCAACTATCTCGGATGACTGGGGCGTGGTACAGAAAAAATCCCTAGATGCATCACTCTCGTATCGAATGGCAGCAAGCCATTGTCAGCTTATCTTAACCCATGGTGCAGGCTGATCGGACACAATAGAATTGAAATCGCTGATGGAAGCGTAACGTGCGGCTCGCACCTTGGTGAACTTGCTGCTGTCCACGACAAGATGCTTTTGGACCGAGCGCTGCATAACGATCTGCTTGATTGGCACTTCATGGAAGTGCGAACAGGTCACGCCATGCTGTTCGTCTACGCCGCCGGCAGATAAAAATGCCTTGTTAATGTTGATGCGCTTCAGCACCTCGATGCCCTCATCACCTGAAAACGAGGCCGCTTCCGGGTGATAAACCCCTCCAAGCATGATCAGGCGGGCATCGCTTCTTCTCGCCAGCTCCTCTGCAACATTAAGGGAATAGCAGATGACGGTGACATGGGCATTTGCCGGAATCTGCCGCGCCAAATGCGGCATCGTCGTTCCGCAATCGATGAATACAGTATCATACGGTTCGATCAGAACCGCCGCCTGCGTACAGGCCCGCGCTTTTGCAGTCGCGTGACTGTCCTTCTCCTGCTCCAGCACATAGTCGCTGCTAACGTTGCCGTCCTGAACCGGAACAATATATCCGCCAAGACAGCTTAGCCGCTCGCCATCGGCAGCAATGTCGCGCCGAATGGTAATTTCTGAGACGCCAAGCCGGGACGCGGCGTCGCGCAGCCTCAGGATACCCGTCTCCTGAACCAGCCCAGCCAAGGCATCCAACCTGGCATTGTGTGCACTTATTCTACTCACCTTGTCTCCGCTTTCCGCTTGTCGCTGCGCTTCAAATTTCGGTGTTATTTTGCTCGCAATCGCACTTCTCTGCGCTTGACAGGAGAATAACAAACATGAAACGATCGAAACATAATGATCGGATTGTATCATAATAGTTCGCATTATCGGGAGAGGAAAACAACAGGTTTCTAGGCCACATCTTGGCTAATGCACCGGGGCATGGGAGGCCTTTCCGGGAGAATAAGTAGGCGTCGGACGCGGAAGCGGTTCCGGCGTTAGGGATCGAACATTTTCGGGTGCTGCGACTGGAGTTGGTCCGGCACATTGCGGTTTCAAAGGGAGGAGTTATTCGTGAACAAGATTTTCACTACCATAGCGCTTGCTGCAACGCTTTCGGCCTCGGCTGTTTTTGCGCAAAGCGCCGTCGATGCATCTAAGGTCAACAAGGAGCTGATCACAGCGGCGAGCGGCAAGAAATACACCATCGCAACTGTCGTGAAGGTGGATGGTATTGCGTGGTTTGACCGCATGCGTGATGGCGTCGAGCAGTTCAAGGGCGATACCGGAAACGATGTCTGGATGGTTGGCCCAAGCCAGGCTGATGCCGCCGCTCAGGTGCAGATCGTTGAAAACCTCATCGCACAGGGCGTTGATGCGATCGCCATCGTGCCGTTCTCGGTCGAAGCGGTAGAGCCGGTGCTCAAGAAAGCCCGAGATCGGGGCATCGTCGTCATCAGCCATGAGGCTTCCAACATCCAAAACGTCGATTTCGACATCGAAGCCTTCGACAACAAAGCCTATGGCGCCAACCTGATGAAGGAACTTGGCAAATCCATGGGCGGTAAGGGCAAGTACGTCGCCACCGTTGGCAGTCTGACTTCCAAGTCGCAGATGGAATGGATCGACGGCGCCGTCGAGTACCAGAAGGCAAACTTCCCGGAAATGTCGCAGGCGACCGAGCGGCTGGAAACCTATGACGACGCCAACACCGACTACACCAAACTCAAGGAAGCAATGACTGCCTATCCGGACATTACCGGTATTCTCGGCGCGCCGATGCCGACATCCGCAGGCGCTGGCCGCCTGATCGCCGAGGGCGGCCTGTCGGGCAAGGTTTTCTTCTCGGGAACGGGCCTGGTTTCCGTTGCCGGCGAATACATCAAGAACGATAATATCCAGTACATCCAGTTCTGGGATCCGGCCGTGGCCGGTTATGCCATGAACATGCTGGCTGTCGCGGTTCTCGAGAAGAAGAATGAGCAGATCAAGGCGGGTCTCAACATGGGTCTGCCCGGTTATGAAAGCCTGCTGGTTCCTGACGCCTCCAAGCCACACCTGCTCTACGGCGCAGGTTGGGTCGGCGTGACCAAAGAAAACATGGACAAGTACGACTTCTGATCCGAACCACGGAGGGAGGGGCAACTCTCTCTCCGTGCACCCCCGTGTTTCCAGCCTTGCACGAGGCCATTATGACTGAAAATCTGATCGAGCTGCGCCACATCGGTAAGCGGTTTGGCGGCGTGAAGGCGCTCGATGACGTATCGTTGAGCATTCGCCCTGGCGAAATCCATTGCCTTGCCGGGGAAAACGGTTCCGGCAAATCCACCGTCATCAAAATCATGTCCGGGGTTTACACACCCGAGGACGGTGAAATTCTGATCGACGGGAAGCCTGTCGGCAAACTCGATCCGGTAAAATCCGTTCACCACGGTATTCAGGTAATCTATCAGGATTTTTCGCTGTTCGGTAACCTGACGGTCGCCGAGAACCTGGCCATCAATACCTTTCTGATGGAAGGTCGCAAGACGGTCGACTGGCGACATGTCCGTGAGCTGGCCCAAAAGGCGTTGGACCGCCTCGGCGTGAGCATCGATCTTGATACGGATGTCGGAACCCTGCCGACCTCTGGAAAGCAGATCGTGGCGATTGCCCGTGCCGTCATGGCCGATGCACGCCTGATCATCATGGATGAGCCGACGACGGCGCTGACGCGCCATGAGGTTGATGCCCTCTTCAAGATTGTGCGTGACATTCAGGCGCAGGGCATCGCCGTGCTTTTCGTCAGCCACAAAATGCGCGAGATGCTCGAAATCAGCGAGCGTCTGACAGTTTTCCGCAATGGCAAGAAGGTGTCCGAAGGACCGATCGCCGAATTCGATGAGCCGGCAATCACCCGCGCGATGACCGGGCAGGAGTTGACCGCCCACAGCTACAAATGGGCACCGCAGGAAGGTGCGGATACACCGGTGCTGGAAGTCCGCAACCTCTCGGTTCCGGGTTCCGTGGAAAACACCGACCTGACCTTAAGGCCAGGCGAAATCGTCGGTATTTCGGGTTTGATCGGTTCGGGTCGTACCGAACTTGCGCTGGCGCTGTTTGGCATGCGCCCCGATTTTACCGGTTCGGTGCGCCTCGCAGGCCGCGACGTTCACCCAAGGACCGTTCAGGAGGGTATTGCCTGCGGTGTCGCTTATGTGCCTGAAGATCGCCTGACCGAGGGTCTATTCCTGACGCAATCGATCGAGCGCAACATCATTGTCACGTCGATTGAGAAATTCGTCCGCGGTCTTTTCATCAATCGCAAAAAGGCGGACGAGACGACTCGCGAAATGTTCTCGGCCATGCAGATCGTGGCGCCAGGACCGCACACGCCGGTCAACCATTTGTCCGGTGGCAACGCACAGCGCGTCGTTCTGGCTCGCTGGTTGTTGACGGGTGCCAAGGTGCTGATCCTGAACGGCCCGACCGTCGGCGTCGATGTTGGTTCCAAAGCACAGATCCACACTATCATCCGCAAGCTGGCCGAAAAGGAAGGTCTCGCCGTGCTGATGATTTCCGACGATGTGCCGGAACTGGTGCAGAACTGCAACCGCGTGCTGGTCATGCATCGCGGCCGTTTCGTTGACGAGTTGACGGGAGAGAGCATGACCGAAGACGCCGTTAACGACCGGCTCAAGACGCTGAATTGAGGGGTCGCAAGACATGAAATTCCTGAAAAGCACAGAATTCATTATCGCCTGCGTCTTGCTCGCGGCCATGGTCATCATCGGTCTCATCAATCCAGCCTTCTGGTCGCTCGACAACATCTTCGGCCTGTTGCGCTCCAATGTCGTGATCGGCATCATGGCGCTCGGCGTATTGCTGGTGATGATTTCCGGCGGCATCGACGTATCGTTCACGGCCTTTGCCATTGCGGCGATGTATCTGACTGTGCGCAGCATGGTCTATCTCGGCTATGATGGCGTGCTCATTCCCTTTGTTGCGGCAACGCTGATTGGGCTCATTCTCGGTGCTTTCAACGGTTTCATTATCCATCGTTTCAGGATGATCCCGCTGATCGTGACGCTCGGAACCGGTTCGATTGTGCGTGGTTTGGTTCTCGGCCTCGTCGGTACCAGCATCGTCAACATCAACAAGATGCCAAAGGAGCTGATCGAGTTCGGCAAGACCGATATTATCTCGCTGACGTCGGCCACTGGATCGACTTTCGGTCTGACCGCGATGTTCCTGGTCTATCTGGGGCTGGCATTGGTCATTCATCTCATCCTGACCTACACCATGATCGGGCGCAGCGTTTATGCCTATGGCGGCTCTCCTGAAGCAGCCAAACGTGTTGGCTTTAATACAGGCGCGACGATCTTCTTTGTCTATTGCGTCGCAGGCGCGCTGGCGGGCTTCTCGGGCCTGCTGCATTCCTCGATGATCTGGCTTGCCAACCCGCGTGATTTTGTCGGTCTCGAACTCGACGTAATCGCGGCCGTGGTTCTGGGCGGTGCATCAATCTTTGGCGGACGCGGTACGGTTCTCGGCACATTGATGGGCGTGTTCATGCTGGTGATGGTCAAAAATTCTCTGATCATCATGAAAGTGGACACGACCTGGCAGCGCGTCGTTGTCGGCCTGATCATCATCATTGCCACCGCCATCACGGCATGGCGCGACCGCAAAAGCATAGCGTGACGGGAGAGCGCATCATGAAAAATTCGTTCGACATGCGTCGGCTTTTAGGCAACGACAGCAACATCATTCAGCTCCTTGTCATCACCGTTATCGTCTTTGCGCTGATGACCTGGATGAACCCCGGCAAGTTCCTGAACTACTACAATTTCGAATCCATCAGCTACATCATGCCCGAACTGGGGATCCTCTCCATCGCCATGATGGTTGCCATGCTGACCGGTGGTATCGATCTGTCCGTTGTAGGGATTGCAAATCTGGCGGGTATCATCGCCGGCGTCTATTTCCATTCCACAATGGTTCAGGCGGGGCAATCCTCCACTTCGGGCGTTGTGTTCTACACCGGGCTCGGCATCGTCCTCGCCATGGCGGTCGGCCTGCTGGCCGGTCTGATCAACGGCCTTTTGGTCGCGAAGCTGCGTATTACCCCGATACTGGCGACACTCGGCACAGGTCAGGTGCTGATGGGGCTGGCGCTGGTATTGACCGGCGGCCCGGCAATCGTCGGCTTCCCTGACGCGTGGAACTGGATCGGCAACGGCAAGATCCTGGGTATAGCGACGCCGTTTCTGCTGTTCATCGGCGTCTGCATCACCGTGGCGATCCTGCTGACGCGCTCGACGCTCGGCATTAACCTGATGCTGATCGGGACCAATCCGCGCGCAGCCGTCTTTGCAGGCATCCGCAAGGATCGCATGATGCTCTATTCCTACATGCTGACCGGCGTTCTGGCGTCGCTGGCGGGCATCATTCTGTCTGGGCGAACCAATGCAGCGAAATCCGACTACGGCGCGTCCTATCTGCTTCAGGCGGTGCTGATTGCAGTTCTCGGCGGCACAAATCCGGCAGGCGGGAAGGGGCGGGTTCTTGGCATCGCCATTGCGCTGATCGCCCTCATGCTGCTCTCCTCCGGTTTCCAGATGATGCGGTTCTCCAACCACCTTATCGACTTCATCTGGGGCGCATTCCTCATTCTCGTCATCGCCATCAATGCGTGGCGAAACCCGGGCAGGTGATCCCATGCAGGCGACAGAATTTCATCTCCGCAGGCAGGACTTCGCCGATCTTCCGCATCTTCTAGCCGCAACCGATGGGCTGAAGGTTACCACCTTCCGCTACGCCAGCGGCGTTGAGGCGCTGCAATTGGAGAACCGCCACGGCCGGATCGTCATATTGCCATTCATGGGGCAGATGATCTGGAGCGTCGAGTTCAACGGTGTGGACCTGACTATGGGAAGCCGCTTTTCGATGCCCCGACCTGCCGGTTCAATCGTCGAGACATACGGATGTTTTGCATTCCATAGCGGCATGTTGCGCAACGGATGCCCGTCGCCGCAGGATAATCATGCGCTGCATGGCGAAATGCCCTGTGCCGCCATGGACAAAGCCGGCCTTGTCATCGGTCACGATGCGCGCGGCCCCTATGTTCGGGTCACAGGCGAAGTCGAATATGTCATGGGCTTCGGCGCCAATTATCTGGCCCGACCCAGTGTGACTTTGCATGCTGAGGACACGCTTTTTGGCATGGTCATGGACATCGAGAACCTCTCATCAGCGCCCATGGATCTCATGTATATGTGTCATGTGAATTTCGCCTATGCCGAGGGCGCACGGATCGTTCAGCCCGTGCCCTACACGTCGGCGCATGTGAAGGTGCGAACGGCCGTACCCGGCCATGTCACACCAAATCTCGATTACATTTCCCTGCTGGAGACGCTCGCAAGGCAGCCTTCGGCCATGGAAGTGCTCGACGAACCACAACGTTACGACCCCGAACAGGTGTTCTACATCAACGGCCTGCCGGCGGACGGTGAGGGGCTCACGCATCTGATGATGCAACGACGTGAAGGTGATGGCTTTGCCATCTCCTATTCGCTTTCAGCCTTCCCGAAGACGGTGCGTTGGATCCTGGTTAACGGGGATTCGCAGGTTGCCGCATTCGCCCTGCCATCCACCTGCGAGCCGGAAGGCTATCTCGCGGAAAAGGCCAAAAACAACGTGCAAAGACTATCACCGGGTGAACGCAGGGTCTTCCCGGTACGGCTGGGCTATCTCGACCACGCTGCCGCCGATCGGTTCGGCGCCAGGATCAGCGCCCTTTAAAACAGATAAGCAGGGAATATCGGCATGAGCAAGAAAATCGGGGTCGTCGGCTCCAACATGGTGGATCTTATCACATATGTGGACCGTATGCCTGGACCGGGCGAGACCCTTGAGGCGCCCACCTTCGAGATGGGGTGCGGCGGCAAGGGTGCCAACCAGGCGGTTGCCGCGGCGCGCCTTGGTGCTGAAGTGATGATGGTCACCCGGGTCGGGGACGATGTCTTTGCGGATAACACCATTCGCAATCTTGCAAGCTTTGGCGTTGAAACGCGTCATGTGGTGAAGGTTGCCGGCAAATCCAGCGGTGTCGCGCCGATCTTCGTCGAACAATCTGGCGAGAATTCCATCCTCATCGTCAAAGGAGCCAATGCCGACCTTTTGCCTGTTGAGGTCGACAAGGCGGCCGCCGATCTGAAAGAGTGCGGCCTGATCCTGATGCAGATGGAAGTGCCAGTCGAGACCGTCTATCACACCATCGAGCTCGCGGCCAAAAACGGTATCGAGACGATCCTCAATCCCGCCCCTGCCGCTGCCAATCTCGATCCTGAGCGCATCCGCCATGTAACCTTCCTCGTGCCGAACGAGAGCGAGCTTGCCTTGCTGTCGGGGCTGCCGACCGACACCGACGAAGACATCGTCACCGCCGCCCGTTCGCTGATCGCACGCGGCATTCGCACCGTCATTGTGACCCTGGGCGGGCGCGGTGCGCGCATGATTACGTCAAATGAGATCGTCAACATCGAACCCGTCAAGGTAACGCCGAGAGACACTACGGGTGCGGGCGATGCCTTTATCGGCGCCTTTGCCCGCTTTTACGCCGAAACGCGCGAGGTCGTATCCTCCCTGAAGAAGGCATCGCTTTACGCGGCGCATTCCATCACCCGTCCCGGAACACAGAAGGCCTACGCCAGCCTTGAAGAGTTCGAGGCATTCTGCCGCGACCATGCCAATGGCGCAGCCTGACCAGAAGAATGGACAGAAAATGAGCGAAGCATTTCCCAGAAATAACGGCACCGCTCTTAAACCGGAATGGTTCGAAGATGTGTCGGTCAATCGCAGCGCTTCCGAACGGCGTGCAGCGACGATCACCACCCGGCGCTCGGTCAAGAAGGAATACCAGGTCGCCTGGCAGATCAAGGCCATCACCTGCATCGATCTGACGACGCTCTCCGGCGACGACACGCCCGGTCGCGTGCGCCGACTGTGCGCGAAAGCGCGCCGTCCGGTCCGGGAAGACATTCTCGAAGCAATAGGCCTTGCAGATGCCGGCATCACCACCGGCGCCGTCTGCGTTTATCCGACCATGGTGCCCCACGCCGTCAAGGCGCTGGAAGGCACGGCAATTCCGGTCGCATCGGTGGCGACGGGCTTTCCCTCCGGCCTGACCCCGCTGCCGCAACGGCTTGCCGAGATTCGATATGCCGTCGAGCAGGGGGCCAAAGAGATCGATATCGTCATAACCCGCGAGTTCGTTCTGACGCAGAACTGGACAGCACTTTATGACGAGATTTCCGCGATGCGTGAAGCCTGCGGCGACGCCCATATGAAAGCGATCCTGGCGACGGGCGATCTCAACACGCTGACCAACGTCTACCGCGCCTCGATGGTGGCGATGCAGGCAGGCTCAGACTTCATCAAAACCTCCACCGGCAAAGAAGAGGTCAACGCCACCCTGCCGGTCAGTCTGACCATGGTTCGGGCACTGCGCGATTATGGCGAACTCACCGGCCAGATGGTCGGCTTCAAGCCCGCAGGCGGGTTGAAGACGGCAAAGGACGCACTGTCGTGGTTGACGCTGATGAAGGAGGAGCTGGGCAATCGCTGGCTGGAGCCGGACCTGTTCCGCATTGGCGCCAGTTCGATGCTTGGCGATATCGAGCGGCAGCTCGAACATTTCGTAACCGGCCGCTATTCCAGCGCTCAACACCACGCTGCCGCATAAGGACTGAAACATGCGACCCATTAAGGACATTTTGGAAACCATGGAATATGGACCTTCCCCCGAAGCCAATGGTGACGTGAAGCAGTGGCTCGACGGTCACGGACGCTCGTTCGGTCACTATATCAACGGCCGGTTCGTATCGCCTGATGGCCGCAAGACGATTGCCGTCTCAAACCCCGCAAACGGGGATAAGCTGGCGGACATCATTTGCGGCAATCAGGAAGACGTGGATCAGGCGGTCAAGGCCGCTCGCACGGCCTTCGGAAAATGGTCGAAGATGTCGGGTCACGAACGCGCCCGTTATCTCTACGCCATCGCCCGTCATATCCAGAAGCGCGAGCGCTTCCTTTCCGTTCTGGAAACGATGGATAACGGCAAGCCGGTCCGCGAAACCCGTGATATCGACATTCCACTTGTTGCCCGCCACTTTTATCATCACGCCGGATGGGCCGAAATGGTGGAAGACGAGTTCCGTGGTTTCTCGCCCGTCGGTGTTTGCGGTCAGGTGATCCCCTGGAACTTCCCTCTGCTGATGCTGGCGTGGAAGATCGCGCCGGCACTTGCAGCTGGCAATACCGTGGTGCTGAAGCCTGCCGATCTGACACCGCTGACTGCTGTCGCCTTTGCGGAAATTTGCCACGAGGTCGGCCTTCCGGCCGGTGTCGTCAACATCGTGCAGGGCGATGGCTCGACGGGTGCTGCGATCTGCGGCCATGACGGCGTCGACAAGGTTGCCTTCACCGGCTCGACCAAGGTCGGCCGCGTTATTCGCGAGCAGATTGCCGGTTCGGGCAAAAAATTGTCGCTGGAGCTGGGCGGCAAGTCACCCTTCATCGTGTTCGAGGATGCCGATCTTGACGCGGCGGTTGAAGGTGTTGTTGACGCGATCTGGTTCAACCAGGGAGAAGTCTGCTGCGCCGGTTCCCGGCTGTTGGTGCAGGAAGGCATTGCCGAGAAATTTTATGCACGGCTGAAAAAACGGCTGGAAACCCTCCGGGTCGGCGATCCGCTCGACAAGTCGACCGATGTCGGCGCGATTGTTTCCGCCACGCAGGTGAAACGTATTACGGATCTGGTCCGCAAAGGCGTGGAAGAGGGCGGTGAACTCTGGCAGAGTTCCAACCCGTTGCCAGCCACCGGCAATTATGTCGCTCCCGGCTTCTTCACCGAAGTCGATCAGGCGTCGACGGTCTGCCAGGTGGAAATCTTTGGCCCGATCGCTGCGGCTACCACATTCCGCACGCCGGATGAAGCCGTTTCGCTGGCCAACAACACCCGTTACGGCCTCGCCGCCTCGATATGGTCGGAAAACATCAATGTCGCGCTTGATCTGGCTGCCCGGGTCAAGGCAGGCGTGGTCTGGATCAACTGCACCAACATGCTGGACGCCGGTGCAGGTTTTGGCGGCTACCGTGAAAGCGGTTTCGGCCGTGAAGGTGCGCGCGAAGGGCTTTACGAATATCTGGCAGCAGACTGGGAAAAGAACCTGTCGGTCAGTAAGCCCGCTGAAGCCTTCACGCCATCCGCATTACCGAATGCTGACAGCAAGATGGCGATCGATGGCCTTGATCGGACCATGAAAAACTATATCGGCGGCAAGCAAGCGCGCCCCGACGGCGGCTACAGTTATTCGGTCACCGGTAAGGGCAATGCCGTGATTGGCATGGCCGGCATAGGTAACCGTAAGGACATCCGCAACGCTGTGGAAGCCGCGTCCAAGGCTGGCAGCTGGAGTTCCGCAACCGCCCATAATCGCGCGCAGGTGCTCTATTATCTCGCAGAGAACCTCGATGCGCGGCGTGACGACTTCGTTGTCCGCATCGTCGATAGCACCGGTGTGAGCGAAAAGAAGGCGAGGGACGAATTCGACGCGTCTCTGCGTCGCATTTCCTATTACGCCGCCCAGGCCGACAAGTTCGATGGCGCCGTGCACTCCACCAAGTCGCGTCACGTCACGCTTGCCATGAATGAGCCGTGGGGCATCGTCGGTATCGTTTGCCCGGATGAGGCGCCGCTCCTGTCGCTGGTGTCGCTGGTGCTGCCGGCAATCGCCATGGGCAATCGCGCCGTGGTCATACCGTCACCGCGACATCCATTGATTGCTGGCGATTTCTATCAGGTTGTGGATACATCGGATGTGCCCAGCGGGGTCATCAACATTGTAACCGGCGAACGCGACATGCTTGCAAAGACGCTGGCCGAGCATGATGACGTTGCGGCTATCTGGTATTTCGGATCGGCTGACGGGAGCGAGATGGTAGAGCGGGCTTCTGCGGGGAACCTAAAGGCCACTTGGGTCAATAATGGGCGTCAGCCGGATTGGCTTGACCGCACACAAGGGCAGGGCCGTAACTATTTGCGAAGGGTGATTCAGGTGAAGAACATCTGGGTGCCATACGGAGCCTGATCGAAATCTTGGCTGATCAACAACTGACAAGCTTGTCTAAGGGGGGCTGGCGGCCCCCGGTAAGGTTTTATCCGTGAGATCAACCCTGAGGAGGCACTTGCACGCTGTTGGGGCGCTGGGAGGCTGGTCGAGACGCAAACTGAAGCAGTAGCGTTGGACAATCTGAGTACTTCTCCACGCGATTATATGCAGGAATGCTTAGGCTTCAAAGTGGTGGTTCGTAAACGGGCTGTTATATGGCAGAAATATACTTTGTGATCAAATTCACAAGAAGTCGGGAAAAGTATATTAAAAAATTTATACTTTTGCGTTATAATATATGAATATAAAATATTTTCTCGAAATAAAACTCTATTATTGATATGGGATACTTATCGATGGCCAGGCGTGGCCTGGAGCATCATGAGGAGTAAGGAATGTTAACCCTGACATAGATTTCCTTTTGCAAATCGTTTACCATAAAAACAATGGCTTACGATCTCGCGAAAATCAGCATGATAGCCCTGATGCGGCCGACCTTCGAGGCCGGCATTGCCCTGACGCGTCTAGACGAGCGCATCGCCCGCTCGCCCGTCGGCACCGGCTGGATCGAACGGCAAAATTTCGCCGATGCCTGCGCCTCGCTGTGGATCGACGGCGAGCTCGTCCATCTCGAAGACCTCGTCCTCCACGACGCCACCCGCGATATCCGCACGCCACCCACGAACTCACCAT
>NZ_JBQYSN010000025.1:0-52965 GCF_052686535.1 Agrobacterium sp. DKPNP3
ACCCGCATGCTGGCGGCAGCGGCGGTGGAAGCAGGCGTACAACGGTTGGTCTTTACCAGCACCACCGCGCTCTATGGCGACGCCGTTTCCGCCGAAACCTGCACCTTCATAAACGAAGACACACCACCCCGGCCAAAGAGCATTTACCACCGCACCAAGCTCGAAGCCGAGCAGGCGCTGGAGGAAATCGCTGGTCCGCATCTCGCCGTACGCGTTCTGCGCATGTCAAGAAGCTTCCCGGAGCCTGCTGATGTGATGGCGGCTTACAGGCTGCATCGCGGCGTCGATATCCGCGATGTGGCCGACGCCCATCTATTGGCACTCACCAATGCGGGCGACGATTTCCAGCGCCATATCATATCGGGGGCAACGCCGTTTGCCGCTTGCGATTGCAACGACCTCTCACGCGACGCAGCCTCGATCCTGCGGCAGCGGATGCCCGCCCTCGCCGACGCTTTTGCACAGAGGGGATGGGAACTGCCTGCAACCATCGACCGCATCTATTCGCCTCTGCAGGCCAAAAAATCGCTCGGCTGGACCTCCCGTTATGGCTTCGAAGAGGTGCTCGCCCAACTCACCCGCCGCAGTCTGGAGGTGCTGCCTGTGGGTGCGACTATCAACAGGAAATCCGAATAGCGTACCAAGGCACCGCCACCGTGAACGCTTTCCCCCCTCGCGCGTTTTCACTGCGCCTGATACTCTTCGGGCCGGGAGCGATCAAAACAAGTGACTGCATTTACGGTCTTCATCATCATTCTTCTCGTGCTCATCGGGCCGAGCCTGTTTGTCGTCATCGGCAAACAGCGGGAGAAGGCCATTCCGAAACGCCCCTCCACCGCCCTGCCCGTGGCGGAGGAGGAAGCGGCGCTGGACCGGCACTGGCAATCGATCAAGAACGGCTGGAACGAAAAGAACGCGCTCTGCCTCCTGCATTCCAATCTCGATGCCTTTGCGGTGCGCGTGGCCTCGGCGCGGGCGGCGGGGCGCAGCCTCGATCTCATGTATTACATGTGGAATGCCGATCTTACCGGACGGCTGATGATGCGGGAGGTGATTGCCGCCGCCGATCGCGGGGTGCGGGTGCGGCTGTTGCTCGATGATCTCGGCGTCTCCATGTCGGATCGCATCTTCCACGCCATCGACAGCCACCCCAACATCGAACTTCGCCTGTTCAACCCGACAAGGGCGCGGGAGAACATTCTCTATCGCGGGGTCGAGCTGGTTCTGCGTTTCCGCAGCGTCAACAGGCGCATGCACAACAAGGCATGGATTGCCGACGGGCGCGCGGTCATCGTTGGCGGCCGTAACATTGGCGACGCCTATTTCGATGCCGCCGAGCGGGCGAATTTCCACGATTTCGACATTCTCGGTTTCGGCGACATCGTTGCCGATGCCACCGAAATCTTCGACGACTACTGGAACAGCGCCGTTGCCGTTCCGGTCCGGTCGCTGCTCGCACGCCGGCCCAACAAACTTGCCAAGTTGCGGCGGGAGCTGGACGCCCTGCCAAAGAGCGAGGCAGCAAAACCCTATCTCGAGCGCGTCGAAAGCCAACATGGCCGCGATCATTTCCTGATGTCGGATCGCCTGCACTGGGTCGAGGCGGCGGATGTGCTGGCCGATCCGCCGGAGAAGGCGGCGGGAAAACGCCGCAAAGGTCACAACTTTCTCATGGAGAGCCTGCTGCCGCTGATGCAGGCCGCGAGCGACAGCCTTCACATCACCTCCCCCTATTTCATTCCCGGCAAACAGGGTGTGGGGATATTTTCAGGGCTCGCCGAAAGCGGCGTGTCGGTCGCCATCCTGACCAATTCGCTGGCAGCAACCGATGTGGCCGCCGTGCATGCCGGTTACGCCCGCTACCGCAAACCGCTTCTCACCGCCGGGGTGCGGCTGCACGAATTGCGTGCGCAAGCGGATCAATCAAACTTCACCCTGCGCGGCTCGGGCCAGGCAAGCCTGCATACCAAGGCCTTCACGCGGGATGGAGAGACCGGTTATATCGGTTCGCTCAATTTCGATCCGCGCTCTGCCTCGCTCAATACGGAAATGGGCGTGGTGTTCAACTCCCCCGCCCTCGTTGCGTGCATGGACAAGATTTTCGCCGATGAAATCCGCCGCACGATGAGTTTTGAACTCGAAATCGACAAGGGCAAACACATCGTCTGGGTCACCGAAGAACAGGGACAGTCGAGGACACTCCGTCGGGAACCCGATGCCGCCATCAGCCGGCGGATCGTCGCCGGCATCATGCGCTTCCTGCCGCTGGAATCGCAGCTTTGAAGACGAGCGTCCAGCTCAGGCAGCCGGCCGCACCCCTGCCTTTGCCAGCTGTATTTGCACCAGCGTGTCCAGGTTCTGGTTGACGCGGCAATAGAACTCTTCGTCGATGAATGGCCGCAGCATGAAATCATTGCCGCCCGCCTTGAGGAAGCGTGCTGAAAGCAGCCGGTTGGTGGAGGAGGACACGCCAATAATGCGCAGCTCATGCGACCCACGGAAGGTGCGGATGCGCCTCGTCAGCTCGAAGCCGTCAATATCGGGCATGTTGTAGTCGGTCACCACAAGGCCGATATCGGGATTCGCCTTGAGGATATCAAGCGCCTTCGCGCCGCTGTCGGCAAGGCTGACGCGAAAATTATATCGTTTCAGACGGCTTGAAAGCAGCGCCCGCGCGGTTGGACTGTCATCGACAATCAACACGTGATGGCGGTGGTTGGTGAGGAAGCGACAGACGGATTCCGTCAGCATGTCGACGGCGAACACATTGTCCTTCAGGATGTAATCCACCACATCCTTGGCGATCAGCGTTTCGCGGGTCGCCTCGTGGAATGTGCTGGTGAAAACAATGGTCGGGATCGAAAGGTCGATCAGATATTCCAGCGCCTCACCCTTTTCAGCTCCGGGCAGGTTGATGTTGGAAATGGCAAGCGTCACCGGCTCGGACGAATGTTCGTAACAGGCCTGCAACTCTTCGAAAGAGCGACATAGCTCCACGGATACACCGAGCATCTCGTTCAGCCGCCTGCTCACCATCTGCGTGAATACATTGCTGTCTTCCGCCAGCAAAATCCGGCTATTGGTGAAAGGCACGCCCGAATATTGCATGCCCGTTATGCCCAGGAAATTCATTCTGTCCCGACCCCCATCGAAATGTCGGTGGAACATAGCAGGCTCATTTTTCGGAATGATTAATAGCGGCTTCCCTAAAGCACCAGTTGAGCAAATGCTTACCTAAACGGAAATACGGCCCGCAAGGGGCCGTATTTCATTTTCGGGAAGGGGCATTTAATCAAGCGCGCAGCAGCGCATTATCCGTGTCGAAGGGGCTCTCTTCCACCACTTCCGCATCGTAGGACGTGCCGAGAATGCGGATCTTCAGCTTTGTGCCGACAGCAGCGTATTCCGGCTTGAGCATGGCGAGCGCGATGGACTTGCCGAGACGCCAGCCGAAGCCACCGCTGGTGGCGCGCCCGGCCAGCGTGCCGTTTTCGTCGAAGATCGCTTCCGAACCGCGTGCATCCACATCCGTGTTGCCGGATACGGTCAGCGTCGAGAAGACCCACTTCGCGCCGCCTTGCTTGTAAGCCACCAGCGCATCGCGGCCGATGAAGGATTTTTCCGGCCGAACGAAGCGATCGAGCCCGGATTCATAGGCGTTGTACTCCACCGAAAGCTCGCGGCCCATGTTGCGGTAGGATTTTTCGAGCGACATGGAGACCATGGCGCGGATACCGAAGGGCTTGATGCCGAATTCCGCACCGGCTTCCATCAACCGGTCGAAGATGTAGTTCTGCATCTCGATCGGGTGGTGCAGTTCCCAGCCGAGTTCGCCGACGAAGTTGACGCGCAGCGCGTGCGCCGTCGCCACGCCGACGGAAATCTGCTTGCCGGTAAGCCAGGGGAAGTCCTTGTTCTCAAGGCTGGTGCGCGTCAGCTTCTTCAACAGGTCGCGCGACTTCGGACCGGCCAGAACCAGCACGCCATATTTCTGCGTGATCGGCTGCAGCACGACCGAACCATCGGTCGGTGCCAGGCGGAACAGCACGTCATGGTCATGCGCTTCCAGACCACCGGCCGAAACCATGTAGAAACGGCCAGGCGCCCACTCGTAAACGGTGAATTCCGCCTTCACGCCGCCGGTTGGCGTCAGCAGATGGGTGAGCGCGATGCGGCCACGCTTCTTTGGAATGGCATTGGCGAGAATGCTGTCGAGCCATGCCCGCGCACCGGGGCCGGAGACCTCCATCTTGGCGAAGGCGGACATATCGAGCACGCCGACATTCTGATGAACGTTCTTCACCTCGTTGCCGACATGTTCGAAATAGTTCGAGCGGCGGAACGACCACTTTTCAACAATGCGGCCATCATCCAGAGCCGGCGCATGGTTGTGACTGGTGATGACATCGGCGCCGACGCCAAGATCTTCCTCACGCAGCGCGTAACCTTCCGGCGCATACCAGTTGGCGCGCTCCCAGCCGTAAACGGAGCCGAACACGCCCCCGAGTTTCTTCAGGCGGTCGTAAACCGGCGTCGTCTTCAGCGGACGGGCGGCGGAGCGTTCTTCATCCGGGTAATGCATGGTGAAGACGTTGGCATAGGCTTCCTCGTTCTTGGCGATGAGGTAACCTTCCGTTGCGTAAGGGCCGAAGCGGCGAGGATCGACACCCATGAGGTCGAGCGTCGGCTCGCCATCGACGATCCATTCCGCCAGCTGCCAGCCGGCGCCACCGGCAGCGGTGATGCCGAAGGAATGGCCTTCGTTCAGCCAGAAATTCTTCAGACCGGGGGCAGGACCGACGATCGGGTTGCCATCAGGCGTATAGGCGATCGCGCCATTATAGACCTTCTTGATGCCGACTTCGCCGAAGGCTGGAACACGCACCATGGCGGTTTCGATATGCGGCATCAGGCGGTCCAGTTCTTCCTGGAACAGTTCATATTCACTGTCGTCGGAAGGACCGTCGACATAACAGACCGGCGCACCGACTTCATAAGGACCGAGGATCAGGCCGCCCGCTTCTTCACGCATGTACCAGGCCGAGTCGGATTCGCGCAACACGCCCATTTCCGGCAGGCCCTGACGGCGGCGTTCCTGAATGGCCGGATGCGGTTCCGTGACGATATATTGATGTTCGACCGGGATGACCGGAATATTGATGCCGACCATCTCGCCGGTCTTGCGCGCGAACGAGCCGGTGCAGGAGATGATGTGTTCGGCGATGATCTCGCCCTTGTCCGTCGTCACCTTCCAGTGACCGTCTTCAAGCTGCTCGATGGCGGTGACTGTCGTGTTGCGATAGATGGTGGCGCCGCGATCGCGCGCGCCCTTGGCAAGCGCCTGCGTCAGATCGGCTGGCTGGATATAGCCATCGTCAGGATGCTGGATGGCGCCAAGCAGGCCGTCCGTTTCGCACAGCGGCCAGATTTCCTTCACCTGCTCCGGCGTCAGCATGTTGACGCGCACGCCGATGGTCTCGGCGATGCCGGCATAATACATATATTCGTCCCAGCGATCCTTGGTGCGGGCGAGACGAATGTTGGAGACCTTGGAGAAGCCGACATTCATGCCGGTCTCTTCCTGCAGTTCCTCATAGAACTTCACGGAATATTTGTGGATCTGGCCAACCGAGTAGCTCATGTTGAACAGCGGCAGAAGCCCGGCCGCGTGCCAGGTGGAACCGGAGGTAAGCTCCTTGCGCTCGATGAGCACGCTGTCGCTCCAGCCCTTCTTGGCCAGATGATAAAGCGTCGAGACGCCGACAACGCCGCCACCGATCACCACCGCCCGTGCATGTGTCTTCATTTACAGAACCCCTGAAAAGCGCTGGCCTCGCCTTATTCCGCCAGCTTTGGATGGGAGGAATATGAAGCGCTTGCGGGTTGTTCAGCCGCCTGATTGCGACATGGCCATAGGGTGCTGCGACAGGGAAGAAATTGCGACCACAGACGGCGCGCGCCGCCGCGATCATGAACCGCGGCGGGACACCTTGTCGGCTGTTGCTTTTTCGGAAGTGACCGCGTCATCCGTCTTGGCGTCTTTCTTGGCCTCGCTCGCATCCGCGACAGGTGAGGCCGCCGCCCCCGTATGAGCAACCACCGCCTTGTCGCCCTCTTCCGAAAGCAGTGCAGCCAGCATCTGTGGATTGGCGTCGCCCTCCACGTGGATATTGAGGTTGCGCTGCGGGAACGGAATGGCGATGCCTTCGTCGCGAAAGCGTTGGAGGATGGCGATGCGCAAGGCGTTTTTCACGGCCAGCCCGTTCGAAAGGTCGGCCAGATGGAAGCGCAGTTCGAAATCGAGCGAGAAATCGCCAAAGCGCAGGAATTCCACATGCGGCTCTGGATTGCGCAGCACTGGCGGCTGCGCCCGCACCAGTTCCAGCAGAATATCCATCACCTTCTGCGGGTCGGAGTCGTAAGCCACGGAAACCGGTATTTCCGCACGCATGATGCGGTTGCGGTGCGTCCAGTTGCCGACGGAGGAATTGATGAACTCGGAGTTCGGCACGATGATCGATTGCCCACGGAAGGTTTCGATTTCGGTGGCACGCACCGAAAGGCGTTTGACAGTGCCCTCCGTCGTGCCGGTGACCACCCAGTCCCCCACCTTGAAGGGGCGCTCGACGAGCAGGATAAGGCCCGACACGAAGTTCGACACGATGTTCTGCAGGCCAAAACCGATACCGACCGAAAGAGCGGACGCGACGAGCGCAAGGCTTGAGAGGTTGAGGCCAGCCGAAGACACGCCGAAGATGGCCGCAACAGCGATGCCGAGATAACCAATGCCTGTTTTGACCGAGTTGCGCACCCCGGCATCCACCTGCCCGCGCGCCATGACGTTGCTGTCCAGCCACTTCTGGAACCAGCGGGTGATGATGTAACCAATGGCAAACACCAGAATGCCGCCGAAAATGCCGATGAGCGAGATCGATGCATTGCCGACGGTAATACCGGTCAACAGGCGGTAGGCCCAGCTTTCGATATCGCCCGGCTGGAAACCCCAGGAAAACAGGATCAGCGGTACGCCGAAGGCGAGAGCGACGACATAGATGCCGAGGCCGGCAACGAGGCCGGCCTGATCCAGCGGAACAACACCCAGCCCGTAACGCCGGGCAAGATAGCGGCCAGCGAGCGACTCCGCAAACGCGCCCTGCCGTGAAATCGCCTTGCCGGATAGAATGCCGATATACATCGTCGCCAGCACGGCACCCGTCGCGACGATCTGCGTGGCAAGGAAGCGCGCAAGCCCGACATAACCCGTCAGGCAGGCACCGATCAGGATAAGGCCGCCGACACGCAGGAGAATGACCAGCCAGCGCGGCAGACGCTGATGGCCGGTGTCTGAATCCTGCCCCTCACCGATCACCGGACGCAGGAACGAGACGGTAAGCAGGATGAGACCGATGATGATCGAGGCAACGAAACTTTTGGCGACGGTGACGATCAACGGCGAATAAAGCGTCTCGCTGATCGTGCCGAAGAGATAATCGAGACCGTTGACGAGCGCCATCAGCAGCACCGCCGAAGACAGCGTGTGTGCGCCCTTGTTGGAAACCTTCAGCAATCGCCATTCCGGCTGCGTCGGCGCGAAGATCGCGTAGCTCAGGCGCGAGACGAAATAGACGAAACCGGTAACCGCCATCGCCCCGAACAGGATCGGCGCGATGTCGGACCGCAGCACGTTGAAATTATCGAGGAAGAAGGCCGAGGTAACGAGGAACAGAAACAGCGACAGCGACTGCACCATGGTGGACCAGAAAGCCACCGACAGGCGCCTCAAATAGGACGGCTCCCCCGTAAACGCCCGCCGCTCCATGCGGCTACCGAACAGGCGGTAGCCGCCCACCAGGAACAGAAGCGCAGCCATGATCGACAGCGTGACGGCCCCGAACATCGGCAACCGCTTGTAATTCCAGACATAGGTCGCCCAGCTGCTGAAGGCACTGTTGAGGTTGGTGAGCTCCGTCAGGAAGGCGGACGACGCATCGCCGAGCGTCTGCGCGGACACTTCGGTACGCTTGAAAAGCGTTGCGGCAAAAAGAGCCCGCCGGACGGCGGTGATATTGTTGGAAATCTGTGCGGCATTGTTGGCAGTGGCCTCAACCTCGCCGGCCACGGCGTTCACCTCCCCCCGCTCCGCCGTCAGCCGGTTGCGCTCTTCCGTCACCATGCTTGCTTCCGGCGGCTGTCCTTCGCCCGGGGCGGCACCCAGCGCGTCCAGCCGCGTCTTGATCTGGTCCAGACGGCCGCGAAGCTTGGCGTTGGTGGCGGCAGCATCGGTGGCGATACCGTCTGCCCGGCCCTTGAGGTCGACGAGCTGCGCATCATCGCGCCCACCGGCCTCCACCTGCCCCGAAATGAAGGTGAGATCCGACTTCCATTTTTCGAGATCGGTTTTTGCCTGCTCGATGGTCGATGGCTGAATGGCACCGGATGCTGCGGGCGTTGCCTCCTGCGCAGATACATGCGCAACGCCGAGGGCGCTGAACAACGCAAACAATGCAACCAAAACGGCCGCCAAAGCGCCAGCCCGCCGACCACGTGCCGACCGCTCGCGGAGCACCCGCCTGTCGCCCATCCATCCGCCAAACATCAACCGCACATCCATGCCTTTCGTCTTACCATGCTGCTTCAGGCTATTTAGCGCCTGCAGCGCGGAAAACCAGCCGCATTGGATGAGGTTTTCCGCCGTTTGCCTTGCTTTCCACCACGAGAATCATCACCTTTCAATATGCAGCAACATGGGAGGAAATCATGGAATCTGCTGGCATCGGCTGGATTGCAGCCATTATCATCGGTGGTGTCGCGGGGTGGCTCGCCGAACAAGTCATGAAAAGCAATATGGGTGTTTTCATGAATATCATTCTTGGAATCGTCGGCGCCGTCATCGCCAACGCCATCCTTGCGGTGTTTGGAATCGTTTTGACCGGCTGGCTCGGTTATCTCATCGCCGGCTTCATCGGCGCCTGTATCCTCATCGCCATTGGCAGGGCCTTCAGACGCGGCTGAATAAGCATAATTCCGTAAAACCCCGGATTCCCAGGCTTTTCCAGCGCGGCTGAAATTTTTTCGTCACAAAAAACGAATAAATTTCATTTACGCGCTGGACAAGCCCAAACTTCCCCTTTATACGCCCCCTCACACCGCCACACGGTGCCGGTCGGGTGATTAGCTCAGTTGGTAGAGCAGCTGACTCTTAATCAGCGGGTCGTAGGTTCGAGCCCTACATCACCCACCATTTCCTCCTTAGATATCAAGATGCTGTGATGACATGTTAAGGCGTCGCCTCATCGCGACTTCTCGACACCGCACGTGAATTCCGGTTTGGCCTACGGCACGCATTTGCGTGAACGGATGTGCAAAGGCAGCTAAAGATTGTTTGTCGATGCCCGCCTGGGCGAACCCAGAAAGCGCGGCTCAATCGGCCGGCCGGCGATGCGACTGCCAAACTCCTCGGTAAAGGGCACCGGCTCCGCTCGTCTCACCGCCTCGATGGCGGAGTCGATGAAAGCTTTCCGTCTTGGACTATCCTCCTGCGGGCTGACACCAACGACGACGACCTTGTTTCGCACCTGCCCATCCCTGTGCAAAATAAACCGCAAAGTGACCACCAGCCCTTCCGCATCCTCCGGCGGCTGCCAGCAGGCGAAAATCGCATCGAACATCTCGTTGATGTTGGAGGCAGGTGTTGGGTCTTTGCAGCCCCGCGACTGCGCGACAGCCTGCATCGGAATGCCGGCAAGCAATGCAGCGACAAAAAGCAGCATAATAAAGCAAGAAAATCTGATGAAGGGGGAAAATATTTTATCCAAATCGAAACCCTGAAAATACAAATAAGCAATATTAAGAAATATTATTCACCGTAAATAATTCTTCGAGCATCAGCAACATAATTGCACCTGAGAATTCCATCTCTATTTAAGATCATGATATAAAGCCTGGCTTTATCTGATCCGATCCTAGCGATAGCCCCTTCCCTACAGCCCCAGCCAATTTGAGAAAAAGCGCCGTCCTCGGTCGGAGCGGCAATAAGTTTCATCAATTAGATCGCGACGACGCGCGCTTCCCCAAAGCTGTCTCATTCATCCCTATGATCGGAGTCATGAGACTGCTCATCAACATCTTGCTCTTCATCGTCGGCGCGGTCGGAAGCGGCATATTTGCGACCCTGATATCGGCCGCCCTTGCCGATTCCGGTCTTCTCGGCTCCTGCTTTGAGGGAAATTGCGGTTACGCCGCGCTTTTCATGGTTCTGCCGGTCACATGGTTCGTGCTTTTTGCGCTGTACGTGATGGCGCTCCTGATCTGGCGGCGCAAGCCGTTCCGTAACCGCAGGCTCTGAAAACGAGTATTGCCACCCAATTGCCACCGGGCGCTCGTTGACAGCAATAAAGACTTGCCGCTAACGTCCGCCTGCTGGGGGATTCGCTGCCAGTGATATGCGGGAAGCCCTTCAAGGCGTCCTGATGTCACCGGGCTCTGAATGTGCATGTTCCGATTTGCGTCTTGCTTTTATGGCAAGGCGCTTGGTGGCGTGCCGGAAAACAGGGAGACCAAAAGATGCGGGCCGCTATCAATTCCCCGTCGCTGTCGATCGACACCATGGACTATCAGGCGGAATGCCAGTTCGCGCTGGAGCCTTCCATTCGGGGGCTCATTGAAAAAGCCGAAGACGCCGGCTGGAACCGCCAGCAGGCTGCCCTCGCCATCGTTGCACTCGCCAGCGAGCATCTGACCGATCTCATGGCCACCGCCGCCGCTCCTGTGGCGGATCAACGCCCCCTCTCCTGAATTCCCCGAAAAGCCTCTCAGGACGTTTCTCCGTCCCCAAGACATCTTCCTTGAAGTTGAAGCTGCAGCACCGGAGTGTCCCCGTCGACACTGCCGGGCCGTCGCGCGGGCTAAGCTGCACCGCACTTATGCATACCTCTACAAGGCGAGGCGCGGCTGGGCGCCATGGCAACGGGGCGCCGGCCAATTCACCGGCCCTGCCATAGTGTTGACATAAGCACCCAATAATGAGAACATAAAGTGAACATTATGGAGGTCAGCGATGAACACATCAGACGCAGCCATAGAAAATGCCCTTTCCGTCGTTGCCCGCTCGCGTGACCTGCGGGAGCGCGCGCTCGAACGGCGACGCGAGTTACAGCGGCGAACGGAAGTCATCATTACCCGCCCGCTTTATGTTCTGAAAAAGAATGACGGGCCGAAACAATTGTCATTGAAGCTGGACAGCTGAGGCGACGGGCGACATGACGCCTATATCGGCGAAGGACGTCCTCAGGGCGCTGAAACGAAAATCCCGTGCAGATGTTCATCACGCACGGGATTTCAGGTTCTAACGAATGTCATGTTGGTTTACTGCATGCGCTGCATCGCAGCCTCTGGCTCGCCGGTCGCGGCAACCGCTCCCGGCAGGCGGTCGGTTTTTTTCAGGACAACGACCGGTTTTTCTGCCGGGTCGGTCGGCGGAACGATGCTTGCGGTTTTAAATTCACGGTCGACGGCAGGAACGGAAGCATTGATCTTTTCATGACCTGCGCATTCCGCGAGCGCTGCACTGGCTGAAAAACCAAGGACAGCGGCGATTATGAGAACTGATTTCATGTCATTCTCCCTTCGCTTTTATGGCATCTCCAGTCTATGTGGAGACAAGCCGGATTGAAAATCACACTTTAGAGACATCTAAAACTATCATTCCTGGTCGGCAGTCGTGCTCATCACTGGCCTTCGACGGCCATTGGGCAAGGTCCACGCCCTTATTTCTTCCGCAAATCCAGCGGGTTTTGGCAAAGCGGCCGGCGAAATATCATCGCCACGTAACTTCCCTTGAGGGATATGAGATTTGGCGTATAGGTTGAAACCGTCGCCACATTGGCGGCCTTTATGGTTCTTCCTTCAGAGGTATTGTGCTGCATTGCGCGCCTCCTTCCGTTAGCGATAACGAAAATGAGCTGCTCTTGTTCCGATCACGCTTTCGTTGGCACAAGGCAGAAATGCGCTAATGTCTTCTGCTCATCGGTTGGGAAGAAACACGCAGAACGCCCCGCCCCCATAGCCCTTGCTTGAAATATCGGCCCCAAGGCTCTATATCAGCGAGCGCGAGGACGACCTCGGCCATATCGGCAACAGCATGCGGGACGGCCCGGTCAAAAACCGGAGAATGCAATGCGCTCCCTGCAAGATCGTATCCGCCACGCCCTCAGCTTCGAAATCATCGGCCTTCTGCTTGTCATCCCGCTTGGCGCACTGCTTTTTGGCATGCCCATGGAAGACATCGGCGTCGTCGGGCTTGTCAGCGCCACGCTCGCGACGGTCTGGAACTACGTTTACAATCTCGGCTTCGACCATGCCATGCAGCGCCTGAAGGGCACGACACTGAAAACGCCCACCCTTCGGGTCGCCCATGCGGTGCTGTTCGAGCTAGGCCTGCTGATCGTGCTGATGCCGTTCATCGCCTGGTATCTGAACATCAGCCTCGTCCACGCGCTCGTGATGGATATTTCGTTCGCGCTTTTTTACGTGGTCTATGCGTTCGTCTTCAACTGGAGCTACGACCGCGTCTTCCCCCTGCCGGAATGGAAGTCACAGCAGGACGCCGCCTGAGCGGCGTCTATCCCTTGTTGCAAAAGCTCAGCGCAGCGAGGCGTTGAAGAATTGGACGACAGCGGTGTTAAAGCTGCGATGAAATGCCGGGCGGTCGAAACCCGCAGCGTCGGCGCAAATTTCAGGCGCGGCTTTTTTCATCTCGGCCGGGCACGGCGCGATAAAAGAGAAATGTTCGGCCCCCTTCACGACCCGAAAATCCTGAGCTGACGGCAAAGTGTCCCGCAATCGAGTCATATCCTGAGGCGCGATGCCGTCGCCACCATGCTCCGAGCTCCAGAACTGGATGGGAATACGAACCTCAGCCACATCAGACGCGGATGGGAAAACGTTGAGCGGATCGGCGACAACGATTGCTTTCACCCGCCCGTCTCTTGCCTTTGGCCCGGAACCTGCATCCTTATCGAGCATCTGCGCGCAGATTGGCGCACGCGGGTCAGGGCATGGCACCCCGGCCTTTGCAAAATCAGGAATGCCGCCGGCAAGCGTCAATGCCGTGTAGCCGCCGCGCGAAAATCCGAAAATACCGATCCGTCCGCGATCGATGAAACGGCCCTCGGCCATGCTGCCGAGCATATGATCGAGCAAACGGGAGATTTCCGCAGGCCGTTGCGTCAACGCCGTTAAATCCCCGGCTCGCTCCATATTGAGTACGCTATCGCCCGCATGATTTATCGCCGCTACGATGAAGCCTGCATCCGCCAGAGCTGTCGCAGTGTCGCGATGACTGAAAGCGCTGCCACCGAAACCGTGCGATATGACCACGAGTGGATAAGTCCCCTCCGGGATCGCGCAATCGCGCGTCGCAGACAAAGAAAAAGGCCCAACCCGGACCTCGGCAGGCATATCTGGACATGGCGACCAAAGCGCGGCCTTGAGCGGCGGTGCGTCACCATCGGACGGCTGGTCAATAAGACGAAAGCCAGCCGCCGCGGAGAACTCAACGGAAACGACTGAAAAAAGAAAAAGTGAAAATAAGAAGCCTGAAAAGCGCATCAAAATCCCAGCCTATGAGAGTGACCGGACGAATATAAATCCGGCGCACTCAGCATAGGAGAAAATCAACGGGCGGCAATGCCCGCGTTAGAGCGACTTCAGCGTCCAGGCCACGATCTCGCGGGTGGCGGCGGCGAAGGCTTGGTCGAGTGCCTTGACGAAATTGGCGTTGCCGGAGCCGCTGACGCGGGCGCTGGAACGGAACACCTCTTGCGCCCTCACCGTGCCGTTGCGATCATTCAGCAGCTTCACCGAAATTTCGATATTCGCCACGTTGCGAGCGGTATCGATTTCGAAGGCGCGGATATCGCTCACGACCTGGTAGTCGATGGCGAGGCCCTGCCCCGGGCGGCCGACGCCGCCGAGTTTGCCTGTATCCTCGAAGGCTTCCACGAGCTTGGATTGCACCATGCGCGGCAGACGGTCGCTCCATTGGGAGTTGCCGAGATATTGCACCTCGGAGCCGGAGAGACGCACCACGATGTTCTCGCTGTCGAGCGCCTTCAGCGCCGTCGGATCGGCAATCAGCAGCTGACGGCTTTTCAGCGACGGCCCCTGCGTCACCGCAGCCGGCGACACGGAGAGATCGAATGTATCGTTTTTCGGCGCGCCAGCACAACCCGCCATCATCGCGGCGAGCAGCGGTGCAAGAACGAAGGCGCGACGCATCTGGCCGTTCATCGATAGTCTCATTGGCCCATACCCCTCTTAGCGCCTTGTTCTGCCATCATATTGTTTCACGGTTTCGCCGCCGAAAATCAACCGTTGCGGATCGCGGTCAATGTTGGTGATGGCGTTGTTGAGATTATCGACCGTCTGGCGCGTGCTGCCGATCAGCGCCTGGAAATCTTTCAGGCCAGAGCTGGAGAAGCGCGTCAGATTGTCGGCAATCGGGCCGATGCGGGCATTGAGATTGTCGGCCACCGCCTTGAAGGAGGTGAGCGTCTCGCGCGCCTTGGCAAACAGCGAGTTGGCATCATCCGTGCCGAGCATGCCGTCCACCTTGGCAAGAATGCCATCGACGCGGCTGGAGGCAAGGTTCAGCTTGCGGCCCATCTCAGTGAAGTCGGATACCGCCTGGTCGATATCGGCGCGACGGGCGCCAACATCGTCGGCAATCCGCTTGAAGTTCGCGACGGCGTCACGCGCATCGGCCGTTGCCGACGACACGTCATCGACCACGTTGCCCACCTTGGCGGGATCGACGGAGGCGAGAAGCTCATCCGCGCGTTTGACGACCGTCTGCACTTCCGTGCTCGCCGCCTCGAAGTTTTTCGCTGTGCTCTGCACCGTGTCCATGATGCCCTGGATGTCGCTGGAAGCGGACGCGACATCCTTCGTGACCTTGTCGACGTTGGACAGGATGGAATCGATCTTGCCGGCATCCACCGCCTTCACAAGGTCCTCGACCGCGCTCAGCGTGCCGTCGAGGCGCACCGAGACCGACTGGACCGTCGTGGACAGCGAACTCAGGCTCGCGATGAAATTCTTGATGCCATCGGAATTGGCTGCCAGCGCATCGGAGAATTTCTCGGCATTGCGCACCGTCTGCGTCAGCGGGCCACGCGCATCCTGCACGAAACCCTGTAATTCGCCGATCGCGCCATCGGCTCGTTTCAAAATCTTGTCGGCGGTGGCAAGCAGGTTGGTGACGCTCGAAAGATCGGCGGTCAGCTCGGCCGGAACACCGCTTTCGACGGCTTTCTGCAGAATGCGCTCGCCATCCTTGTTGCCACCGGAAAGCTCGATATAGGCTGCCCCGGTCAGGCCCTGAATTTCAAGCACGGCGCGTGTAGACGGGAAAACCGGGGCATCGGCCTGCACTTCGGTAAAGGCGATGGAATAGGCCGGATCGTCGCGGTCGATAGCAAGCCCGCGCACCGTACCAACGGGAATGCCGTTGAACCGCACCGGCGAGCCGACCGAAAGGCCGTTGGCGGAGCCCGGAATGCGCACGACAAGCTGCGCCGTTGGGCCGCCACGGCCGAATTCCGCCATCCAGTAAACGAAGCCGAATGCGGCGGCGATCACGATCAGCGTGAAAATTCCGACTATGGTGTAGTTCGCCTTGGTTTCCATGCTTCCCGTTACTCCACCGGATTTTCGTGTTTGCCGTCCGGAAGAACGACAGAGCGTGCCCGTTTGCCGCGGAAATAGGACTGCACCCACGGGTCGTCGCAGGCGAACATGTCCTGCAATGTCCCTTCCACCAGCACTTTCTTCTGCCCCAGCACCGCAATGCGGTCGCAGACGGAGAACAGGCTGTCGAGGTCGTGCGTCACCATATAAACGGTCAGGCCAAGCGAATCGCGCAAACGCGCTATCAGCATATCAAATTCCGCCGCCCCAATGGGATCGAGACCGGATGTCGGCTCATCGAGGAAAACGAGGTCGGGATCGAGCGACAAGGCCCGGGCGAGCGCCGCACGCTTGATCATGCCGCCTGAGAGTTCCGACGGGTATTTGTCACCCGCATCGGGCTTCAGGCCGACCATCTCGATCTTGAGATAGGCCAGCTCGTCCATCAGCTTCTTCGGCAGGTCGAGATATTCCCGCATCGGCAGCTGGATGTTCTCCTTCACCGTCAGGCCGGAAAACAGTGCGCCCTGCTGGAACAGCACGCCGAGCCGCTGGTCTAGCATCATGCGGTCGTCTTCGCTGGCCTTGTCGTAATCGGTGCCGAGAATGCGGATCGCACCCGCCTGCCGCGGCAGAAGCCTCAGGATCGCGCGCATCAACACGGATTTGCCGGCACCGGATGGACCGATGAAGCCAAGGATTTCACCGCGATAGACGTCGAGATCGAGATTTTCGAGCACGTTGCGGCCGTTGAAGCCGACCGTCACGCCCTCGACGGAAAGCACTGCCTCGCGGCCATCCTTTGCGGTTTTTGTCTCTTGCGGCTTCTGGTCCAGAGTTTCCAACGCGCCCTCCTTAAAAATCGATGGCTGCGTAGAAGATGGCAAAGAGGCCATCCACCAGAATGACGACGAAGATGGACTTTACCACCGACGAGGTGACGTGTTTGCCGAGCGATTCCGCCGAACCGCCCACCTTCATGCCTTCCACGGCCGCGACGATGCCGATGATCAGCGCCATGAACGGCGCCTTGATCATGCCGGCCGCAATGGTCGATTCCTCCACCGCCCCATGCAGGCGCGACAGGAACACTTCAAATGTGATGCCGGAATAAAGCAGCGTGACGATGGCCGCGCCAAAAAGCGCTGCAAAATTGGCAAGAATGGTCAAAAGCGGCAGCGCAATCGTCAGCGCCACCAGCCGCGGGAAGACGAGCACGCCAACCGGATTGAGACCGATCACCTTCAGCGCGTCGATTTCCTCGCGCATCTTCATCGAGCCGATTTCAGCGGTGATCGCGCTGCCGGAGCGACCGGCGATCATGATCGCGGTCAGGAGAACGCCGATTTCACGCAATTGCAGAATGCCAACGAGATCGACGACGAAGACTTCGGCACCGAAATACCGGAGCTGGAACGCGCCTTGCTGGGCGATGATCGCGCCGATCAGGAAGGACATCAGCATGATGATCGGCACGGCGCGCACGCCCATATGGTCGATCTGGTTGACGATCGCCGCTGGCGAAACGCCGCGTCCCCGCCCGAGCTTCATCTGCGCGCCGCGCACGGCCGAGCCGAGAATATACATCCCCGCGAGGAAATCCGCGCCGTTCTGGACGACGGCCTGGCCGATCGGCGCAAAGATGCGCTCGGCGAGCCCCACCTTCTTGGGAGCCTCGCCTTCCATCTCCACCTTTTCAGGCAATTGGGAAATGACCTCTTCAATCTGGTCGTTTCCCGTTACGGTGACGGTGGCCCCCTTCGCTTCAAGATCGCGGCGCAGGCGCTGGATGATCCAGGCGCCGGTGGTGTCGATCGCCTCCACGGACGAGAGATCGATTTCCGCAGCGCTGGAAGATGCGTCTTTCTCGATCTTGTCGAGAATGGGGAAAATGCCGGAGAGATTGCTGTTGCGCCAGGAACCGCTCAGCACAAAACGCGACGCGCCGCCGGAGACGGTATCGTCTGCGGAAATTGCGGCCGGGTTCGCCTGTTGCCGTGTGTCCTGTTCTTGCATAATGCTCCGAGCGAGTGCAGCCGTCACGAGATTCTTAAGGGTTTAATAACGTTTTGGCTCACGGCAAGCCACAGTGACAGCCGACAATTCGCGATAAATTTGGCGTCATGTGTCGTTTGACACCGATCAGGAAGTGAAAAAACATGCCCCGTTACCTTCAAGCCACAACAGAACGTTTCGCCGTTGCTGGCAGCTTCACCATTTCACGCGGCACCCGGACGCATGCGGATGTCGTAACGTGCACCATCCGGGATGGTTCCTTTACCGGTAAAGGTGAATGTGTGCCTTACCCACGTTATGGCGAAAGCATTGAGGGCGTCATCGCCGATATCAAGTCGATTGCCGAGCAGATCGCCGGCGGCCTGACACGGCAGGACTTGCAGCAGGCGATGAAACCGGGTGCGGCCCGCAATGCCGTCGATTGCGCATTGTGGGATCTCGAAGCAAAAATGAGCGGCAAGAGCGCCGCCGAGCAGGTTTTAGGACAGGCGGCGAAGCCGCTCGTCACTGCCTACACGATCTCGCTTGCCGATCCCGACACCATGGCGGCAAAGGTGGCGGAGAATGCCACCCGCCCGCTGCTGAAGATCAAGACCGGCACAGCCGACGACGAGGCCCGCCTGCGCGCCGTCCGCGCAGCCGCACCCGAGGCGCGTATCATCATCGATGCGAATGAGGGCTGGAACGACGGCAACATCGAGTATTATCTGCGGCTTGCAGCAGAACTGAAGATATCGCTGATCGAACAGCCGCTTCCTGCCGGCAAGGACGCGATTCTCGCCCGCATCGACCATCCGGTTTTGATCTGCGCCGACGAAAGTGTGCATTCGACAAAGGACCTCGTCGGCCTGCGCGACCGTTACGATGCCATCAACATCAAGCTCGACAAGACCGGCGGCCTGACGGAAGCGCTTGTCATGAAGGCAGAGGCCGAAAAGCTCGGTTTCACCATCATGGTCGGCTGCATGCTCGGCACCTCGCTCGGCATGGCGCCCGCTGTGCTGGCTGCTCAAGGCGCAGCCTTTGCCGATCTCGACGGGCCGCTGCTGCTGGCTGAGGACCGAGAACCGGGGCTGGTTTATGAAGGGTCGCTGGTCTATCCGGCACGGCCGGAATTGTGGGGGTAACACCCTAGCTCAGCGTCCGCGCGGGGTTGGAGCCGACAGGTTGTCTTCGCAAAATCTCTATGGTGCCTCACCGGAAGGTCACTGGGTAAGGCTCCCAGCCTCACCTCCGTCATGCCGGACCTGATCCGGCATCCAGCCACGGCGCGTCTGCGCCGTGATAACCAAGTCGTACGAGATCAAAGACTTGATCGCCCTGGATCCCCGCTCAGGGCCGGGACGACGGTATGCGGATGCTACGATTTTTGCGAAACACGTCGTTTGCAGGCGAGCCTACCATCCGCCTGGCCAAAAAACCCAATCACGCCGCGTGCTTGCCAATCAGCCCCGGAATATTCACCGGCTCCATCTCATCCGATGTCTGCTCGGCAATGACTTCGCTCGTCTGCATCCATGTGATCAGCTCGAACGTGCCGTCGGCATTCTCGGCAATCGCCGTGCAGCTTTCCACCCAGTCGCCGGTGTTGATGTAGCGGATGCCATCCATGTCTTCCATGACGGCGTGGTGAATATGGCCGCAGATCACGCCATCGACATTGTTGCGCCGCGCCTCATCCGCCACCACGCGCTGGAACTCGCCGATAAAGTTGACGGCGTGTTTGACCTGCAGCTTGGCCCAGGCCGAGAACGACCAGTAAGGCAAGCCGATGCGGCGACGCACGGCGGCGATGGCGACGTTGATGGCGATCGCCGCATCATAGGCCCAGTCGCCGAGATAAGCGAGCAGGCGGGCATTGCGCACCACCACGTCGAACTCGTCGCCATGGATGACCAGGTATTTCTTGCCGTCCGCCGCCTCATGGATCATGCGCTCGGCAACTTCTATGCCGCCGAAATGCATGCCGGGAAACTCCCGCAGGAATTCATCATGGTTTCCGGGAATATAAACGATGCGGGTTCCCTTGCGGGCCTTGCGCAGAAGCTTCTGCACCACGTCGTTGCAGCCCTGTGGCCAGTACCAGCTGCGGCGCAGGCGCCAGCCATCGACGATGTCGCCGACCATGATGATCGTTTCGGCCTCGTGGTATTTCAGGAAGTCGAGCAGATAATCCGTCTTGGCTGCCTTTGAACCAAGATGAACATCTGAAATGAAAAGCGTTCTGAACTGTCTGGTTTCAATTTGACCGGCCACGGATATCATCCCCCTGTTCGGTTGCGTCCCTGCGGCTTTCTTCCCTCTCAGAACCAGACTCGTGTTTCAGCAACATGACAGCGGCCGTTTTTTGCAGGGAATATGACGAAAGCTTTCACGAAAACGCGAATAAGCCATGGCGGCATTTGCATAAGCTGGGGTCAAATAACGGCTGTACCACGGGTAAGTTTGTTGTATTCAGGGGGCCGAAATAAAACCAGATACGACGGTGGAAGACATGACCTCTCACGATAAGAACAACACGCCCGCCAACACGGCAAAGGCCGACATCGAGGAACAGGCGCTCTTTTTCCACCGCTACCCGCGCCCGGGCAAGCTGGAGATCCAGGCCACCAAGCCGCTCGGCAACCAGCGCGATCTGGCGCTCGCCTATTCGCCGGGTGTCGCCGCCCCCTGCCTTGCCATCCACGAGAACCCCGAAATGGCAGCGGAATACACGGCCCGCGCCAATCTCGTCGCGGTCATCTCGAACGGCACGGCCGTTCTTGGCCTTGGCAATATCGGCCCGCTTGCCTCGAAGCCCGTTATGGAAGGCAAGGCCGTCCTCTTCAAGAAATTCGCCGGCATCGATGTGTTCGATATCGAAATCGATGCCCCCGGCATCAACGACATGGTCTCCACCATCGCGGCGCTGGAACCCACATTCGGCGGCATCAACCTTGAGGACATCAAGGCGCCGGAATGTTTCGAGGTGGAGCGCCAGCTGCGCGAGAAGATGAACATCCCTGTCTTCCACGATGACCAGCATGGTACCGCGATCATCGTCGCCGCCGCTGTCACCAACGCTCTGGAACTGGCCGGCAAGTCTCTGTCCAGCGTCAAGATCGTGGCGTCAGGTGCCGGTGCGGCGGCCCTTGCCTGCCTCAACCTGCTTGTTGCGATGGGCGCCAAGAAAGAAAACATCTGGGTGCACGACATCGAGGGCCTTGTCTATGACGGCCGCAACACGTTGATGGACGAGTGGAAGGAAGTTTACGCCCAGAAGACCGACAAGCGCGTGCTGGCTGAAACCATTGATGGCGCCGATGTCTTCCTCGGCCTGTCGGCGGCAGGCGTCCTGAAGCCGGAACTGCTGGAGCGCATGGCGGAGAACCCGCTCATCCTCGCGCTTGCCAATCCGAAGCCTGAAATCATGCCGGAAGAGGCGCGTGCCGCCCGCCCGGATGCGATGATCTGCACCGGCCGCTCGGACTTCCCGAACCAGGTCAACAACGTCCTCTGCTTCCCCTATATCTTCCGCGGCGCGCTCGATTGCGGCGCAACAACGATCAACGAAGAAATGAAGATGGCCGCGGTGCAGGCCATCGCCGAATTGGCGCGTGAGGAAGTCTCCGAAGTGGCCGCCAAGGCTTACAGCGGCGAAACGCCGATCTTCGGCCCGACCTACCTCATCCCCTCGCCCTTCGATCCGCGCCTTATCCTGCGCATTGCGCCGGCCGTTGCCCGTGCTGCCGCCGCAAGCGGCGTCGCCGCCCGGCCGATCACCGACTTCGAAGCCTATCTCGACCAGCTGAACCGCTTCGTCTGGCGCTCGGGCTTCATCATGAAGCCGGTCTTCAACGCCGCCAAAGCTGCCGAAAAGAAGCGTATCATCTTTGCCGAAGGCGAAGACGAACGCGTACTGCGCGCCGCCCAGGTGCTGCTGGAAGAGGGCACCGGCATCCCGATCCTCATCGGTCGCCCGCAGATCATCGAAACGCGCCTGAAGCGCTTCGGCCTGCGCATCCGCCCGCATGCGGATTTCGCCGTGGTCAACCCGGAAGACGATCCGCGCTACCGTGAATATGTGGATGATTATTTCGCCCTCGTCGGTCGCGCCGGCATCAACCCGGAAGCCGCCCGCACCATCGTGCGCACCAACTCCACCGTCATCGGTGCGCTGTCGGTGAAGCGTGGCGAAGCGGATGCGCTGATCTGTGGTCTGGAAGGCCGTTATGACCGGCATCTGCGTGACGTGAACCAGATCATCGGCAAGCAGGAAAGTGTGCGCTCCTTTGCGGGCCTCAGCCTTCTCATTACCCAGCAGGGCGCGCTGTTCCTCACCGATACCTTCGTCAACAACGACCCGACGTCAGAAGAAGTGGCCGAGATGGCGATCCTTGCGGCGAAGGAAATCCGTCGTTTCGGCATTACGCCGAAGATCGCGCTCGCCAGCCATTCCAACTTCGGCTCGCGTGACTCGGAAAGCGCCCGCAAGATGCGCCGCGCACTGAAGATCATCCAGCAGGCAGCGCCGGAACTGGAAGTGGATGGTGAGATGCAGGGCGGCTCGGCACTCTCCGAAGCGCTGCGCAAGCGTGCCATGCCCAACAGCGTGTTGACCGGCGAGGCGAACCTGCTGGTCTTCCCGAACCTCGATGCCGCCAATATCACGCTGGGTGTCACCCGCACCTTGACGGAAGGCCTGCATGTCGGCCCGATCCTGCTCGGCACGGCCCTGCCCGCCCACATCCTGTCGCCCAGCGTCACCTCGCGCGGCGTTGTCAACATGGCGGCCTTTGCCGTGGTGCAGGCCTCGCACCCTTCGGTGTGATGAAGGCGCATTAACGCAGTTTTGAACATGCTGTTGCCGCATTGCGGCAACAGCTTATGTTATCTTCCTGAAACACGGATTTCCTGAAGCGTAACACCCCTGCCACCGGCCGGGGACATCAAACGGATCGCACAATTGACCCGGCGCAGCCGCATCATCGGCCTCCTGCTTCCCCTGGTTCTCATGGCTCCTGCCGCCGCTTTTGCGGATCAGGTCTGCGATACGCTTTATCAACAGCTGCGCGAGCCGCCGCGTGTCATCGGCAACACGGCCGATGTGCGGCGTTACGCCAATGCGCTCGCCCGCCAGAATATCGTCATCCGCAAGATCAGGAACGACATGCGCAGCTATGGCTGCTCATCAGGCAGCGTCATCGTTTATGGCAATCCCAATGCCAGCCTCTGCGCCGAGATCGGCGATGCGCTGGTGGATGCCGAGGCCGAACGTGACGCGATCATCCGCGATCGCGACGACGCCATGGCGGCAGCGCGCAGTGACGACGTCGACGTGAGGCGCGAGCGCATTCTCGCCGCCCTCGATGCCAATGGCTGCACGACGATGCCGGAAACGGACACGCAACCGCCGCAGGCTCCCGATGTGACCCGGTATCCCGATGCCTTCAGGCAGAATGGCGATGAGCCGGGACAGGCGGGCCTTTCGCCTTACCCCAACGCCGCCGCCGAGGGCGGGCTTCGAACGCTCTGCGTGCGCACCTGCGACGGATCGTTCTTCCCGATCGCCTCCAATGCATCGCCGCTTGATTTCCGCGCCCAGGCCGAGCAATGCCAGAAAATGTGCCCGGGAACGGAGACGGAGCTTTATTTCCACTCCATGACGGATCAGGAAACAGCAGACATGGTGTCCGCTGAAACCGGCAAACCCTACAGGGATCTGCCGACCGCCTTCGCCTATCGCAATTCTTCCGCAAAAGCGCCCGGCTGCGCCTGCAACATGGCCGCCTATCACGAGGAGATGCAAAAGCAGGAACAGGCGTCCCGGCCGGAAGCGGATAAGCCCTATTCCAGCATCACCACCATTCCATCGCCGCAAGGTGACAAGGCTCCGAAGCCCGCCGAGCAGCAGGCCGCAAAGCCGCCTGAACAACCCGTTCCCGAACGCGACTATGACCCGAACGATGCAAAAGTCCGCATCATCGGACCTAAATTCCTGCCGGACCAGACCGGCAAGATAGACCTGAAGAACCCGGCGCTGAAGGGCATCCAGCCGCAGCAGTGAAATCTCTTGCGCGCGTGTAATGGGGCGAGCGCGCGAGGCGTATTTCTTCTCCCCGCCGGGGAGAAGGTCGCGGCAGCGGGATGAGGGGCAAGCTCTCCGAAAATCTCTACCGTTACACCCTCATCCGACCCTTCGGGCCACCTTCTCCCCGGCGGGGAGAAGAAATGACGGCAATGTCCCGACCTATTCGCAGGCCTCCGTGTCTACGCCCCCACCCCAGCGGTTACGAAACACAAGCTCTTCCAGCGGCACGCGCTGCCGCCAGCCCTTCACCGCCAGCTCCGGTTCGGTATAAAGCGTATCGACGCGACCGAGGCACAGCCAGGCAACGATCTCGATGTGATCGGGAATATCCAGAATGGCCCTGATATCGCTGTCGTGGAAAATGCTGACCCAACCAACGCCGACGCCTTCGGCGCGGGCGGCGAGCCAGAGGTTCTGGATGGCGCAGACGGTGGAATAGACATCCGTGCGTGGATTATGGGTGCGGCCCAGCACCACCTTGCCACCCCGTGTCGGATCGCAGGTGACGCAGATGCTGAGCGGGGCCTTGCGGATACCCTCAAGCTTCAGGCTGCGGTAGAGCGCCTGCTTCTCGCCCTCAAACATCGCCGCCGCCTCTTCATTGGCGCGGCTGAAGGCCACCCATGCCGCCTGGCGCACGGCGCCGTCGGTGACGAGGGTGAAATTCCATGGCTGCATGAAACCGACAGAGGGAGCGGCATGCGCCGCTTTCAGGAGGCGCTCGACGAGATCGTCCGGCAGCGGGTCTGGCAGGAACTGGTCGCGCACATCACGCCGCGTCTCGATGGCGCGGTAGATCGCCTCGCGCTCGTCGCTGGAAAACGGGCGGGCGGGTGAAAGCGAGTGATCCAACGGATTGGCGTCAGGTGGCGTTGTGAAGGGCGGTTCGGTCGGCATCGTTTATCCCTAACAATGCGGGCGGGCCGGTGCCGAAACCATGGAAGGTTCGCAGCGACGACTCGCTTTCCATCAACCTGCCGCCGTCCGCGCGGTTCGGTCTATTTTGCCAGGCCGGTCTTCTGACTAGGCTTCATCCGCCCCTTTCGCCTTCCCGAATAACTTCAGTGGCATGTGAAAAAGGGCATCCGCCTCACAGCGTTGGGCACGTTCCGGTCTCTCACCGGATTCCCGATTCTCCCGCCGCAAAGGCGGGCACCTGACCGTTGAAGCTATGGGCAAAATAGCGTGCGAACGCAAGTGTCGCCAAGGCCGCGCGACAATATGACCGTGCTCCCCACCTCCGTCATTCCGGCCCTGAGCCGGAGTGAAGGGAGGGGGTACACCGCCTCGTCAGAACCGCATCACGCCACCGGAAAGTACCTGACATAAGCGAACTCATCCCCATCCGGCGACCAGTTGGGCGAATTCATCGTGCCCTGCCCGCCGAAAAGCTCGAACAACGTTTCCACATTGCCGCCGTCCACATCCATCAGCCGCACGCGTACATCGAGATCGCGCGGATGGTCGAAAACGTCGCCATCATAGGAAATGAAGACAACCTTGTCTCCTTTTGGTGACGGGTGCGGAAACCAGTCGCCATAGGGGCTGTCGGTGACACGCTCCACGGCTGAGCCATCCACCCGCACTCGCCAGATCTGCATCTGCCCCGTGCGGCTGGAATTGAAATAGATCCACATACCGTCAGGCGAATAATCGGGGCCGTCATTGCGGCCTTCACCATGGGTAAGGCGTGTTTCAACGCCGCTGTCTATGTCCATGGAATAGATATCGAAAACCTGATCGCGAATGCCGCAATACGCAAAACCTTTCCCATCCGGCGACCAGCCGTGCCAGTAAGAAGGCAGGTTTTTCGTCATCAGCCGCGGCGCACCGCCGGCCGAGGAGAGAAGATAGATGGCGCTCTTGCCGAACTCCACCTTATCGGAAATGGCGTAAAGCGAACCGTCGGGCGAAATACCGTGGTCGTTGTTGCACTGCGTCGCGAAACCCGTATCGACCTTTTGTGGCGACGCGTCACCGGAAAGGGACAGGCGGTAAAGCAGCCCTTCGCTGTTCAGCAGCAGGTATTTCCCATCCGGCGACCAGTTCGGCGCTTCGAACAGCTCAGGCGTCTGCCAAATCACCCGCATCTGCCGGGTGCGGATGTTGAAGATTTCGATGGAGCTGCGCATTCTGCCTCCCGGGCTTGTCAATGTTCCGACCGCAACGGCGCAGACATTCCATTTGAATCCGTCGCCGCCGTGGCTATGATCCTAGGGCGGCAGGCACCGTCCTGCAAATTCAAACCGGAAAAAACGCCTGTGCCCCGGCACCGTCCGCGGCCCTCCCCGTTTCTCCCAGATCCGAGGTTCCGCGATGAATACCATCGCCGATCACGGCATCCGCTTCGGTCGGATCGCCGCAATGCTTCCTGTCAAGAATATCGAAAAGGCCCATGATTTTTATGTCGGTGTTCTCGGTTTCGAAAAGACCTTCGAAAACGGCAACCCCGTCGGCTTCATGATCCTGAAACAGGGCAATGCCGAGCTGCACCTGACATTGCAGCCGGCGCACAGAGCCGCGCCCTTCAACGTCGCGCATATGATGGTCAGCGATGTCGATGCGCTGCACACGCTTTGCAAGAAACATGGGCTGCGCATGATCAAGGGCTTGCAGGACAAGGAGTATGGCCTCAGGGCCTTTGTGTTTGAAGACCCTGACGGCAACCGCATCGATGTGGGGCAGGCTATTTAAGGCGAGTGAACGGCGCGGGGTTTTCTCCGCGCCGCTTGCTTAAACGCGAAGGCTTGTTGTGGAACGAGCGCATGCCCCTCGTTTCTTCTCCCCGCCGCGGAGAAGTCCGCGGCAGCGGGATGGGGGGCAAGGGCAGTGAGTTACGGCAACGTTGCCCCCTCATCCGACCCTTCGGGCCACCTTCTCCCCGGCGGGGAGAAGAAATAGGCCGCGCCGTCTCTCAATGCGCTGACCCAATTCATTCAGCAGGTACCGCGTTAAACGCGCCTTCCCAAAACGCCCTACCTATCCCGGAACCGGTTGGTAATCGGATACCGCCTGTCACGCCCAAAATTCTTCTTGGTGATCTTCACACCCGGCGCTGATTGGCGGCGCTTGTATTCGGCGAGATAAAGCAGATGCTCCACCCGGTGCACGGTCGCGATATCATGGCCGCGCGCCAGAATTTCCTCGACCGACATTTCCTTTTCGACAAGGCATTCCAGAATATCGTCCAGCACCGGATAGGGTGGCAGCGAATCCTGGTCGGTCTGGTTGGGGCGCAATTCGGCGGATGGAGCCTTCGCGATGATGTTGGCGGGGATCACTTCGCCGGAAGGGCCGAGCGCGCCCGGCGGTACATGGGCGTTGCGCCAAGCGGAAATGGCATAGACCTGCATCTTGTAGAGGTCCTTGATGGGGTTGAAGCCGCCATTCATGTCGCCATAAAGCGTGGCGTAACCCACCGACATCTCGGACTTGTTGCCCGTCGTCACGACCATGGATCCGAACTTGTTCGAAACGGCCATCAGGATGGTGCCGCGCGTGCGGCTCTGCAGGTTTTCCTCGGTGATGCCCTCTTCGGTGCCCTCGAAAAGTTCTGACAGGGCTGAGAGAAAGCCTTCCACAGGCTCCATGATCGGCACGATATCGTATCGGCAGCCGAGCGCTTTTGCGCAATCTGCGGCATCCTTCAGCGATTCTTCCGAGGTATAACGGTAAGGCAGCATGATGCAGCGCACCCGCTCCTCACCCAGCGCATCGACCGCAAGGGCGGCGCAGATCGCCGAATCGATGCCGCCTGAAAGCCCGAGTACCACGCTCTTGAAGCCGTTTTTGTTGACGTAATCGCGAAAGCCCAGCATGCAGGCGCGGTAATCCGCTTCCTCGCCTTCGGGAATCTTCGAGAACGGCCCGCTTTCGCAACGCCAGCCATCCGCCGTGCGTTTCCAGTCGGTTACGGCAAGCGTCGCCTCGAACTGGCTCATCTGGAAGGCAAGTGTCTTGTCGGCATTGAAGCCGAAGCTGGCGCCGTCAAAAACAAGCTCATCCTGTCCGCCAAGCTGGTTGGCGAAAACCAGCGGCAGCCCGCTTTCGATGACCTGTCGGAGCGCCACCTGATGGCGCACGTCCAGCTTGCCGCGGTAATAGGGCGAACCGTTCGGGACCAGCAGGATTTCCGCGCCGCTTTCGGCAAGCGTCTCGCAGACGCCCATGTCGTTCCAGATTTCCTCGCAGATCGGAATACCGATCCTCACCCCGCGGAAATTATAGGGGCCGGAAATCGACCCTTCGGAGAACACGCGCTTCTCGTCGAATTCGCCGTAATTCGGCAGGTCGATCTTGTCGCGCAGCGCAATGATCTTGCCACCATCCAGAAGCGCCACGGAATTGTGCCGACCGGTCTCGCCCTGTCGCGGAAAGCCGATAACGATACCCGGCCCGCCGTCCGCAGTCTCGGCTGCCAGTTCCTCGACAGCCTTGAGGCACGCCTTCAGGAAAGCCGGCTTCAGCACCAGATCCTCAGGCGGATAGCCTGAGATGAACAGTTCGGTCAGAAGCAGAAGATCGGCACCCTGGGTTGCCGCATCGGCCCTTGCCTCACGCGCCTTGGCGAGATTGCCCGCCACGTCGCCAACAGTGGGATTGAACTGCCCGACGGCAATCCGCAGATGGTTCGCTATATCGTGTCTGTCGCTCATGTCCCTTCAATACCGCGCCCGTGATCGCTCCGCAACGCAGCAATTCCCCCTTCATTCATTCGTACGCTTCTCGACACTGCCGCCCTCACGCGAAGGTTATCGCGCCTATATGCGCATTCCTTAAAGTTCATGTCGCGTTCATCGCGCTTATGTGACAGTTACATGACACTTTTGCGACACCCGATTCACCTCCCCGGATCGGCCGTGTCGCCTGAAATACCGGAGTATGGGTTTGAGACATTCGGCGCCAAAAACAACGGCTTCCGAAAAGGCTGGTTTTGTCTTTTCGCCTGCGGGACTTAAGAGCCTTTCGAAGCTTGCGGGCACCGCTTCCACGCTTGTCCATCTGGCGATTGCATCGCTGGTGCTCGTCATTTTGCTCGAATGGATCGCTCGTGGTTCGTTGACGGATATCGGCGCATTCCTCACCTCGTCGGCCCGCCCCGGCATGACGACGGTCGCCGCCGTGCTTGCCCTCCTCGTTTTGCTGGATTCGCTGCTTGGCCGACGTTATCTGTCACTTATCGTGGTCGCACCGCTTTGCGCCCTTGTGGGGCTGATCTCCGCGCAGAAGCAGACCTACCTTTCCGATCCGCTTTATCCATCAGACCTCTTGTTCGGACGGCAGATTGTCGAGCTTCTGCCGACCATGTTGAAGGCGCAGCCGCTGACAGCGCTGCTGGTGGGTCTCGGCCTTTGCGCCATGATCGGCGCTATTGCCGCCCTCTGGCTGCTGGCGCGCCGCCACTCGCCGGTGCTGCGGTTACGGGAGCGGGCCGTGGGCCTTGCACTGACACTTCCAGTGCTCGCTGGCCTCGCCTCGCTGATGGACTACTCGCATTATTCCTGGGCGCGCGACCGGCTCAACATCATCCCGATGATGTGGGACCAGCAGGAAAACTACCGCCATAACGGCTTCCTGATGGCCTTCGCCTTCAATATTCCGATGGCCAATGTCTCGGCGCCGGAGGGTTACGGCGAAAACAGCATCGCCGAACTCACCTCCGAACCGGCATCTTTTGCCGCCAACAAGGGTGATTACCCTGACGTCATCATGCTGATGAGCGAATCCCTCTGGGATCCAACCCGGCTCGAAAACGTGCATCTATCGGCCGATCCCATGCCAACGATCCGCGCCAAACAGTCCGGCCATGTGTTTTCGCCGGAATTCGGCGGCATGACGGCCAATGTGGAATTCGAGGCGCTGACCGGTTTCTCCAACGCCTTCCTGCCCTATGGCAGCATTCCCTATCAGCAATACATCCGTCGTCCGGTACCCTCGCTCGCCAGCTTCTTCCGTGGCGAAGGTTATTCCGCCATTGCCATGCATCCGTTCCAGGAATGGTTCTGGAACCGCAAGCAGGTCTATAAAAACTTCGGCTTCGAGGAATTCCGCTCGGAAGAGACGCTGCCCGCGATGGAAAAACGCGGCAATTTTGCCTCCGACGACGCGCTGATGGACGAGATCATGAAGACCGCCGACAAGGCGCAGAACCCGCTCTTCCTCTTTGCTGTCACCCTGCAGGGACATGGCCCTTACGAGGCTGACCGTTATGCGGACAATACGATCGGCGTGACGGGCGATCTTTCCGCCTCCGCCTCGCAGGCGCTCGCCACCTATTCTCAAGGCGTGGCCGAAGCCGACGACGCGCTGCTGAAGCTGATGCGCTGGGCAAAGAAACGCGACCGTGAGACCATCATTGTGCTCTTCGGCGATCATCTGCCGCCGCTCGGCCAGACCTTCGTGGAAAGCGGCTACATGCCGGGCATGGTGGCCAGTCGCCGCGCGCCGCTGGAGGTGATGAAGAAGGAACACGAAACGCCGCTGGTCGTCTGGTCCTCGAAGAAGGGCGTGCGCAAGACTATCGGCACCATCAGCCCCGCGCTTCTGCCCTACCATGTGTTGAAGACCGCAGGCTTTTCCGATCCTTTTTACACCGGCACGCTGGGCGAGGTGCAAAAGGCGTTCTCCGTCATCGACCGCCACATGCTGGTGACGACCGACGGTAACGCCCTGCCCGACTGGTCGATTGCGCCAAACGCGGTGCCTGAGGTGGTGCGCGATTATCGTCTGCTGCAATTCGACATGATGTTCGGCCAGCAATTTGGCCGGCAGCGCTTCTTCCCCGGTTTCAACTGGTTGCACGAAGCGACGCCAGCTGTCTGACCGTCTCGGCGGGGACGCCTCGGCCGCATGGTGGTGGAAATCGTTTGAATTCCGCTCCCATGCGGGTTTATCTCGAAAGGCAGAGGCCCCCCTTGAACCGGAGACACACCGTGTCAGACATCTCCGACTATATCACGTCGCATTTCAAACGCTCATCCCGTGATATCGGTGAGGTCGAGCGGCGTATCCTCGAACTCTCACACCAGAAAAAGCTGATTTCGAGCGACACCAACGCGGAATTTTCCGCCGGTGCCAGTTTCGGCGACAGGCTGGCCGACAATATCGCCAAGGTGGGCGGCTCCTGGGGATTTATCCTCGGCTTCTGCTTTTTCCTGGTCTTCTGGGCGCTGATCAACACGATCATCCTGACGACGCGCGCGTTCGATCCCTACCCGTTCATCTTTCTCAACCTGCTTCTGTCCATGCTTGCCGCCATTCAGGCACCGATCATCATGATGTCGCAAAACCGGCAGGCGGCCCGCGACCGCTTCGAGGCCGCAAAGGACTATGAGGTGAACCTGAAGGCCGAGCTCGAGGTCCTTTCCCTGCACGAAAAGATCGATGTGAAAGTGCTGGCCGAACTCGCGGCCCTTCGCCAGGAGATCGCAGCACTTCACCGCCACGTCAGCAAAAAAGACGACTGACGCGAAAATTTCTTGCCCGCTTTTCCCCACCCGGTTCACCGCTGTCATCTTCTCACCAGTCCTGCCGGGTGGTCGCCAGACGTGGCGTAAACCGAGGGACGGTTCTGATGGGGGCGGTGGCGCGTTCGTGACGACAGGACCATTTCGCAAGGCGCAGTGCACGGCCCTTGCGAGATACGGCATGGTGAAAGACCCGGTTGCGCAACGCATCCTGTCCACACCAACCCAACCGAAGCGCAGCCGGGCAATCGCCCGATGCTCTCTAGCGATCACCCGTCCGGCAGCGCTGGGCGGGACGAAGCTGTTGGGGTTCTGGAACTGGAAAGTGGACCGAAGTGCATGAGGTTTCACCCCCCTCTGCCCGGCAGCGCAGAGGGGGTAAGCCACACGCGCCCTACGACAGATGCGAACGGACACCCCGCTGAAAATCCACACTCAGTTACGAATCCGTCAGATTCTTGCGCTACAGATTGACGCAGTCGTTTGTTGCATTGCACTCTGGCGGGCAAGGTAAACGGGGGAATCACTCCCCATCGTCGACACGGCATCACGACCAATTCGCGACCACGCCTTGCCGGATGCGACATCCGGTAATCCTAATGCAGTCTATTCCGGGGTTTTTCATGCACCAGTTCGATCTCATTGTTGTCGGTAGCGGTCCGGCAGGCAGACGGGCCGCCATTCAGGCCGCCAAGCTTGAAAAGAGGGTTCTGGTCATCGAAAAAGGCAGCCGCGTCGGCGGCGTCTCGGTGCATACCGGCACTATTCCCTCCAAGACCCTGCGCGAAACCGCGCTCAATCTGACAGGCTGGCGCGAACGCGGATTTTACGGCCGCGCCTACCGCGTCAAGCAGGAGATCGATGCGGAAGACTTGCGCCGCCGCCTGCTCATCACGCTGGATCACGAGGTGGAGGTCCTGGAGCACCAGTTCGCCCGTAACCGCGTGCAGCACATTCGCGGCACGGCAAGCTTCGTTGATGCCAACACCATGAAGGTGGTGAAAAACGATGGTGAGGTTCTGGAGGTCACCGGAACCTCCATTCTGCTGACCATCGGCACCCGGCCCTACCGCCCGCCGCATATCCCCTTTGATGGCAAAGCGGTGCTCGATTCCGATGAGATCCTCGAAATCAAGGAATTGCCGCGCTCCATGATCGTGGTTGGCGCCGGCGTCATCGGTATCGAATATGCCACCATCTTCAGCGCCCTCGATACGCAGGTAACGGTGGTGGAACCGCGCGAAACCATGCTGGAATTCATCGACAAGGAAATCGTCGAGGATTTCGCCTATCAACTGCGCGACCGCAACATGAAGCTAATCTTCGGCCAGAAGGCGGAGAAGGTGGAACGCGACGAAAGCGGCAAATGTCTTGTCTCGCTCGGCAATGGCCGCGTTCTGAAAGCCGAAACCGTGCTCTTCGCCGCCGGCCGTGTCGGCGCCACCGATACGCTCAACCTTTCGGCCTGTGGGCTGGAGGCCGACAGCCGCGGCCGTCTGAAGGTCAACCCAGAGACCTTCCAGACCTCTATACCGAACATCTATGCCGCCGGGGACATAATCGGTTTCCCAAGCCTCGCCTCCACGTCGATGGAACAGGGCCGCATCGCCGCCCGCCATGCCGTCGGCGCACCCGCCGGCGAACCGCCGCAGTTCTTTCCCTATGGCATCTATGCCGTGCCTGAGATCTCCACCTGCGGTCTGACGGAAGAAGAAGTGATCGAACGCGGCATTCCCTACGAATGCGGCATCGCCCATTTCCGCGAAACCTCGCGTGGCCACATCATGGGTCTCGACAGCGGCCTGTTGAAGATGATCTTTTCTCTGAAAACCCGCCGCCTGCTCGGCGTCCACATCGTCGGAGAAGGCGCCACCGAACTGGTGCATATCGGCCAGGCGGTGCTGAACCTCAAGGGCACGGTGGAATATTTCGTAGAGAATACGTTCAACTATCCCACACTTGCGGAAGCTTACAAGATCGCCGGGCTGGATGCCTGGAACCGCATGGGTGAGATCAAGAAGGATTGAGGTTGCACGGGCGGTGGCGGTTGAGACGGCGACGTCTTTTCGTCGGCCTTTTGAGAAGCATGGCCCCCACCTCGTCATCCCGGCCTTGAGCCGGTATCCAGCGCGCACAAGTCTTTGATCGCAAAAGAGTCTTCACGGCGCATCCGCGCCGTGGCTGGGTGCCGGATCAAGTCGGCATGACGGAGGAAACGCGCTTGTCTTAATCTCGCGGTCCCTGCAAACGCGTGCCACCGCCCGCCCGAACCCTCACCACCGAATACTATACCGCGCACTCACCCCCGGCCGGAAATGATCCGCATAACCCTGATCGAGCGTGCCCCGCAGCGTCAGGTGATCACCCAGCTTCTGCTCGACCGCCACGCCACTGCTGAATTCGTTGAAGCTGTTGCGGCTTGCCCCTGTCAGCACGAAGGCGGTGCCGGTTTCCGCGCGGGACAGGCGCAGAGATTGCGACACATCCAGCCCGTTCCATTGCTGCACGGTTCCGTCATACCGCATGGTGACATTGCGGTTCGCCTCTATATCCAGTTCCGGCGTGACGATGCGCTTCTGCTGCGACGTCACGGAAATGCTGCTCGAACCCGTTAGCGCATTGAAGATGACGCCAACATCGCGGGCAAGCGAAACGCCGGGTAACTGTTCGGCCAGCAACGTGACATTACCCCACAGTCGTACCGGCGTATCCACCAACTGCCCGCCCCTGGACGCGCTCATGCCCATTTCCAGCCCCGCCCGGATCGGCGTATCGACCGGCAGCTTGGCGCCTATGCGCGCCGTGTAGGACAGATCGGAATTCTTGACCGGCTTCCAGATCAACCCGCCTTCCTCGGCATGGGCAGCGGGCACCAGGAAAGCGGAAAGAACAACAAAAAGGGCAAAACCCGTTCGGAGCGACATGATTGTCCCCTGGCAAATTAAGGGCGCACCGGGGGAACCCGGAAAGCACGGCAAAAAGCGTAAGGCCAATGAGCTGGCAGCGATGAGGCCGCAGAGCGGCGCATAATGCCCGAACGACCGCTTGATACGGCCGAGGCAAATCATGCTTCGCAGGGTGCCAGATGAACGGGAGATGAACAAGAGCAGATGCAGCAAAAAATCGTGCTGCACTGCATTGTGATCGATGACCTTGGCGGCCTGTGTCTGCCCTGCCGCTTGACGAATCGGCTGTTCGAATTTGATAGTATTAGCGCGTGGCCTGCGCCTAACCTCCACGACCTTCCCCAGCAGGGTCTTTTAAGGAGGCAAAGGGACTTCTGTCTCAGGCAACTCTCCTCGGTCCGATCGTTTCGGGCAGGTTGCTGGGGAACTGCGTCCGAGACCTGAAAGGCCTGGCAATGACGCAAAATGGCAATCTGAAACGTCGCGTAAGAGCACGCGCCGCCAAAACCGGCGAATCCTATACCGCTGCTCTTCGGCATATTCGCGCAACACCGGATATTTCCTCTAGTAGCGCGATACGGCTAGAGGTCGCCCAGACATCCCTGTGCAACGACCCGCGCGACGTATCGGCCCTGAAGACCTGCGGAAATGAGATACGCAATCTTATGGGCGAGGCTCATAAAGCTGGTGCTCGCATCATACATTTTGGCGAAGGAGCTACATGCTGGCCACATAAACGGATCATGTCAGAGACTGGTCCACGAGAAATCGGTCCATCCGACTGGACGCGCTTTGAATGGGAAACCTTGTATGAAGAATTGGAAACGATCCGAAAACTGGCGCGCAAGCTGAGGCTTTGGACGATTGTCGGTTCGGTCCATCAGCTTACGCCACCTCATAGGCCTTACAACAGCCTCTATGTCATCTCCGAGCGCGGCAAGCTTGTAACCCGTTACGACGAACGCCTGCTGTCGAACACCAAAATCTCGTTCATGTATTCCCCGGGAAGCGTACCGGTGACGTTTGAAATTGATGGCCTCCGTTTCGGTTGCGCGCTTGGCATGGAAGCGCACTACCCGGAGATATTCATGGAATACGAGAGGCTGAACGTCGACTGCGTGTTATTTTCCACCGCAGGCGATGGCCCGTCTAACGGCTCGGCATTTGCCGCCGAGATATTGGGGCATGCCGTAAGCAACACCTATTGGGTCGGCTATTCCACTCTGGCGGCTCACAGCGCAGTTGCTCCCTCGGGAATCGCTGCACCGGATGGCCGATGGGCAGCGCAATGCCCGATGAATGGTTTACCGGCTATCGCCATAGCAGACATTACCATCGATCGTGAAAATCCCGCGGGACCATGGCGGCGAAAAGCCCGGGGCGATCTTTATGCGCCTCATCAGGTGAATAATGATCCCAGAAGCGAGAGCCGGGAGCGATTTTAACACTCGATATCGGCCAGCGGCGCTGTTTGGCTCCGCTGTCCACCGCGCAAAGCGGACCCGACGGCATTGCCCAAACAAAAAGGCCGCAGCTTTCGCCACGGCCTTTCCATTCAATCAGCTTGCGCTGAAGAAGATTATTCGGCGTCGCCTTCAGCGGCCTTCTTCTTGGCCGGAGCCTTCTTCTTCGGAGCGGCTTCTTCGCCTTCAGCGGCGTCGTCAGCCTTGGCGGCAGCCTTTTTCTTGGCGGGCGCCTTCTTCTTGGTTTCCGTGGCTTCCTCGCCGTCGTCAGCCAGCAGCTCTTCCTTGGAAACGGTCTTGTCCGTTACCGAGATTTCGGTGAGCAGCTTGTCGATGACCTTTTCTTCGAAGATCGGAGCGCGCAGCGAAGCGGAAGCGCCGGGGGTGTTGCGGAAGAAATCGAGGATTTCCTTCTGCTGGCCCGGGAACTGCTGCAGCTGCTGGAACAGCGCGCGCTGCATTTCTTCTTCGGTCACTTCGACACCGGCCTTTTCGCCGATTTCGGAGAGAACGAGGCCAAGACGAACGCGACGCTCGGCAAGCTTGCGATATTCTTCGCGGGCTTCTTCTTCCGTGGTGTCTTCGTCAGCAAAGGTCTTCCCGGACTGGGCAAGATCGGTGTTGATCTGGCGCCAGATGTTGTCGAACTCGGCATCAACCAGACCAGCCGGCGTGTCGAACTTGTACATTTCGTCGAGCTGATCGAGAATCTGACGCTTGACCTTCTGGCGGGTCACGTTGCCGTACTGGCTTTCGATCTGGCCCTTGACGATTTCCTTCAGCTTTTCAGCCGATTCGAGACCGAGCTTTTCGGCCAGCTCGTCGTTGATTTCAACCGGAGCAGCGGCAGCAACGTCCTTGACGGTGATGTCGAAGTTGGCTTCCTTGCCGGCGAGGTTCGCAGCCGGGTAATCGGCCGGGAACGTCACGGTGATGGTCTTTTCGTCACCGGCCTTGACGCCAACCAGCTGGTCTTCGAAGCCGGGGATGAAGCGGCCGGAACCGAGAACCAGTTCGGCATCTTCAGCCGCGCCGCCGTCAAAGGCTTCGCCGTCAACCTTGCCGAGATAGTTCATGGTGACGCGGTCGCCTTCAGCGGCCTTGCCCTTCTTGGTCTCGTAAGTACGAGCGCTTTCAGCGATCTTGAGGATCTGCTCATTGATCTCGTCCTCGGTCACTTCCACGACTTCGCGGGTAACCTTGATGCCGTCATTGGCCTTCAGTTCGATGGCCGGAATGATTTCGTAGGCAACGGTGAATTCGAAATCGGATTCGGCCGACAGGATCTTTTCGGCTTCCTGCTCGTCTTCGGTCATGGAGATCGACGGCTGTGTCGCAGACTTCTCACCGCGGCTGGAAAGAATCTCGGTCGGCTTTTCACGAACCAGCTCGTTGACGAGGTCAGCCATGATAGACTTGCCGTACATCTTCTTCAGGTGGCCAACCGGCACCTTGCCGGGACGGAAACCGTTGATGCGAACCTTGTCCTTGGCGTCGACGAGGCGCTCGTCCAGGCGGGCCTTCATGTCGGCGGCCGGAATAACGACCTTCAGTTCGCGCTTCAGCCCTTCAGCGAGCGTTTCGATAACCTGCATTTTCTCAAACCTTCACATCATGGCGGCGGTGCTCAGACAGCCGTTGGTTTACTTTCGAGCACTGCACTGGAACATGGTTCCCGGCCGTGGCTTTCTTAAATCATTACACAAGCAGCTGCCGGACACCGTTCTGCCCGCACCTGAAAAGCTAGAGGGACACCCCCAAAGCCCGCGCATCTTCTAAAGATGCACTCTGGCGCAAGCGTGGCACAGCCATGCCTTGCTTGTGGTGCGGGTAGAGAGACTCGAACTCCCACGCCGAAGCGTTGGTACCTAAAACCAATGCGTCTACCAATTCCGCCATACCCGCACGTTGGGCGGCGGTATGTCACAATGTTCAGGAAGGGTCAAGCACGCCGTTCTCCTGCTTTTATTTCCTCCGGGTTTTTCTTGATGCGCCGGGCGAAGATGGCAATGCCGTGCCGCTTCCGATGAACGCCTGCGGCAACGAAAAGCATCGAGGCGACGCCAGGGCGGCGGGCGATTCCATTCGAAAACGACGCATAGAAGATTTGGACGCCGCTGCACCTCGGGTGCCCGGCCGAGACGGGACACAATACGGGTCGGAGGGCTGACATTATATATGGCGTCTGCGTGGGGTAATTTTCTGCAGCGTCGCTCCCGACGCAGACGCCTCTTGCGCCGCCAAGGGAGCCCCGCCTGAATCTGCAAGGCGCGATTACCTAACCGCCACCAAACCCCCATAAAATGGTCACAAATGATGCATGAATCGCCGCGATCCGGCGAACATCGCGGCTTGCCCTGCGTTCCGCGCATAGGTGGCATCTTGCTTTGTCTGTTTTTGTTTCGATTAAACCGATTATATTCATGGTCATACAGAGATCAGTTCAGCCCCGGACCATAATCCTCCCAAGACTGGCCGTTGAGACTGAACCGCACGAAGAGGAAGATGAAAATGAACATTGCACGCTCGCTTACCAACTGGCGCAAATACCGTCAGACCGTTACCGAACTTGGCCGCATGAGCGACCGCGAACTGAATGACCTCGGCATCGGCCGTCAGGACATCCGCCGCGTCGCCAAGTCTGCCGTCGGCTTCTAATAATGTCGCCTCCGCCGCTTATGCGGCGGATGGCAGATAGACGACCCAAAAGGCCTGAGGCTCCCGCCTCCGGCCTTTTTTCGTTTGGGCCACAAGAAACTGTAGCGACCGCCGAAGCTTGGGTGACATTGCAAAACTGCATCGGTGCCCAGGCCATCGATCCGGCATCGGGCGACCGCCTCAACCGGCCCTTGATGCGGCAACGCTTTCCTATAACTGCACAACCCCTCATACGCGCCCGAAATGCAGGCATCTCCGCTCATATTTTGTTCAGATGCCATCTCAAGCCGCAAATTTAGCCGACATAGTGCACAAATGCATGGCAGTCGCTTAAATTCTGCACTGCACAACATGGCTTCATGTCTATATATAAACCTCAACAGCCGAGAGCACAGAGAAACCGCTGAGCCGGCCGACGAAATCAACAGAGATAGATTGAGGAAACGACCATGAACCCCATCCGCATCGCAAAGAACTGGATCTCCTACCGCCGCACGATCAACGAACTCGGCAGCCTGTCCAACCAGGCGCTCAGCGACATCGGCCTGACACGTTACGACATCCGTAACGTTGCTTCCCGTTCGTTCCGCTAAGGCGTAAACGATCGTCCCGCTGCCCGACCTCCAGGGCGCGACGATTGAGCGACAGGTAAAAGAAAGCGGCGCCTCTGGCGCCGTTTTTGATTCTGGGGTTTGGGCTGGAGTTCGGCCTTCAACATCGCCCAGCGTTGAGAATCACGAGGAAGGCCGCGGCATCGCCTTATGCGCCTTCTCCCCGCCGGGGAGAAGGTGGCCCGAAGGGTCGGATGAAGGGGGCAAGCTCTCCGCAAACCACTACCCTCGCCCCCTCATCCCGCTGCCGCGGACTTCTCCCCGGCGGGGAGAAGAAACAAACGGCGCCAGCTCGCTCCCATAAACGAGCGCTTCGGGCTTCGGCCTCATCGTAAAGCTCAACTGCCGCGGTAAAGCTCAACTGCCGCGGCCACTGACTACCGAACCAAAAACATTTGGCGGCTCCGGCCATGCATGCTAGTGCATCGGCAACATGCAGCGTCCTTCGGGACCCGTGCTGAACACTCACTCGAATGACAGCCGCCGCACGGGAGCCTCTGCCCCGCGGTCGCCTATGGACATCGACATGCAGGACAAGACCCTTTCTCCCATTCACGTCGTCGGCGGAGGACTGGCCGGCTCGGAAGCCGCATGGCAGATTGCCGAAAGCGGTGTCCCCGTCATTCTGCATGAAATGCGCGGCGTGCGCGGCACGGACGCGCATAAGGGCGATACGCTGGCGGAACTGGTCTGTTCCAACTCCTTCCGCTCCGACGATGCGACGGCAAATGCGGTCGGTGTCATTCATGCGGAAATGCGGCTTGCCGGCTCGCTGATAATGGCCTGCGCCGATAGACACCAGGTGCCCGCCGGCGGCGCGCTTGCCGTCGACCGCGACGGGTTTTCCGAAGCCGTGACGAAAAAGCTGGAAGGTCACCCGCTGGTGACGATCATTCGCGAGGAGGTGAACGGCCTGCCGCCGAAGGAATGGGGCAACACCATCATTGCGACCGGTCCCCTCACCTCGCCGGATCTTGCCGCCGCCATCCAGGCCGAGACGGGTGAGGATGCGCTCGCCTTCTTCGACGCCATCGCCCCTATCGTGCATCGCGACAGCATCAACATGGATATCTGCTGGTACCAGTCGCGTTACGACAAGGTCGGTCCCGGTGGCACGGGCAAGGATTATATCAACTGCCCGCTGGATGAGCAGCAATACAATGCCTTCATCGACGCGCTGATTGCGGGTGATACCGTCGGTTTCAAGGAATGGGAAGGCACGCCCTATTTTGATGGCTGCCTGCCGATCGAGATCATGGCCGAGCGGGGTCGTGAGACATTGCGCCACGGGCCGATGAAGCCGATGGGTCTGACCAACGCCCATAATCCAACCGTCAAGGCCTATGCCGTGGTGCAGCTGCGTCAGGACAATGCGCTTGGCACGCTCTACAACATGGTGGGTTTTCAGACGAAGCTGAAATACGGCGTTCAGGCGGATGTGTTCCGCATGATCCCGGGTCTTGAAAACGCGGAATTTGCGCGCCTCGGCGGCCTGCATCGCAACACCTACATCGATTCCCCAATCCTGCTCGACCGCTCGCTGAGGCTGAAATCCCGCCCGGACCTGCGTTTCGCCGGCCAGATCACCGGCTGCGAGGGTTATGTCGAAAGCGCCTCTGTGGGGCTGCTTGCCGGCCGCTTCGCCGCCGCCGAACAGAAGGGCGAGGCGCCGAGCCTTCCGCCTTCGACCACCGCCCTCGGTTCGCTGCTCAACCACATCACCGGCGGCCACCTCTCCTCCGATGATGAGCCGGGCAAACGCTCCTTCCAGCCGATGAACATCAATTTCGGCCTGTTCCCGGAACTCGCGCCGGGCTCAATCGTCAAACCCGAGGGCGTCAAGCGCTTCCGCGGCAAGGACAAGACGATCATGAAACGCCAGCTGATTGCGGCGCGGGCCTTGAAGGACTGCGCGGCGTGGCTCGGCGTGGAACACATCGCAATGGAAGTCGCAACAGAACAAGAGAGCGACGCAACGCCATAGGCCTTCCTCTTGTCTATCAGCCAGAATAAAGGGGCGTGTGTCCGCACACGCCCTTTTTCCATTCCGGGTCACCGGATTTTGCCTTGCCCGGCCAGCCGCGCTCGGGCAAAACCTTTCTACTTTGATATTAAAAGACTGAGGAGATCGAATATGGACGTTCGCGCCGCCGTTGCCATTCAGGCAGGAAAACCGCTCGAGGTCATGACCGTTCAGCTTGAAGGTCCCCGCGCCGGTGAAGTGCTGATCGAAGTCAAGGCCACCGGCATCTGCCACACCGACGATTTCACCCTGTCTGGCGCTGACCCGGAAGGCCTTTTCCCGGCAATCCTCGGCCATGAAGGTGCGGGCATCGTCGTTGATGTCGGACCCGGCGTTACCTCTGTCAAGAAGGGCGACCATGTCATTCCGCTCTACACGCCGGAATGCCGCGAATGCTACTCCTGCACCTCGCGCAAGACCAATCTGTGCACCTCCATCCGCGCCACGCAAGGCCAGGGCGTGATGCCTGACGGCACCTCGCGCTTCTCGATCGGCAAGGACAAGATTCACCACTATATGGGCTGCTCGACCTTCTCCAACTACACCGTCCTGCCGGAAATTGCGCTCGCCAAGATCAACCCCGACGCGCCTTTCGACAAGGTCTGCTATATCGGCTGCGGCGTGACGACCGGTATCGGCGCCGTCATCAACACCGCAAAGGTCGAGATCGGCTCCACGGCGATCGTCTTTGGTCTCGGCGGCATCGGCCTCAACGTGCTGCAAGGCCTGCGCCTTGCCGGCGCCGACATGATCATTGGCGTCGATATCAATCCGGACCGCAAGGCCTGGGGCGAAAAGTTCGGCATGACCCACTTCGTCAATCCGAAGGAAGTCGGCGACGATATCGTGCCTTATCTCGTCAACATGACGAAGCGGAACGGCGACCTGATCGGCGGCGCCGATTACACCTTCGACTGCACCGGCAATACCAAGGTCATGCGCCAGGCGCTGGAAGCCTCGCATCGCGGCTGGGGCAAGTCGGTCATCATCGGCGTGGCCGGTGCGGGCCAGGAGATCTCGACACGTCCGTTCCAGCTGGTCACGGGCCGCAACTGGATGGGCACCGCCTTTGGCGGCGCGCGCGGCCGCACGGATGTGCCGAAGATCGTCGACTGGTACATGGAAGGTAAGATCCAGATCGACCCGATGATTACTCACACCATGCCGCTCGAAGACATCAACAAGGGCTTCGACCTGATGCACAAGGGTGAAAGCATTCGCGGCGTCGTCGTCTATTGATAGCAGCAGGCGGGCGCGCGGCTTGTAACGGCGCGCCCTCCCTTCATGCACCAGCGTTTCATGCACCAGCCGTTCATGCAAACGTGATTGCCTGCAGCCACTGCGATTAACCGGGCAGTAAATCTATCGTCGTAAGCCGATGCTACGCGGTAGAGTTGAAAATCTCTCCTGCGCCCACAAAGGACGCAAGACCAGCGGAGAGCAACCCTGAACATCGTACCGATCGACAACGGAAACCGGGTCAGTGCCGTCGCCCTGTTGGCGAAAGGTTTTCCGGCAAAAACCGAAGCCATCTGGTCCCGCGGCCTGTCGCTCATCAGTGACCATCACGATCGACGCGGCCTTGGCCCGATCGGCCAATTGCTGATGAAAGGCGATGACGCCGTGGGCGTGCTTCTGACGATCAAAAGCCGCCTGACCGATACCGGCAAAATCGTCGTCAACTTCTCCAGCTGGTATGTGGAGCCGTCCTGCCGCTGGTTTGCGCCGCGCATGCTGCAAATGGCCGCCTCCAACGCGGACGACATCTTCACCGATCTCACCCCTTCCGCCGAGGCCCACAGGCTCAACGAGCGACTGGGATTTGCGACGGTGAGCGACTGCACGCTTTTTTATCCGCTGCCGATTACGGCGCTTCGCCCGGCAAGTGCAAGGTTGCGTCCGCCTGCCGACATCGGGCCGGAAGCCCTCCCCGCCGAAACACGGGACATGCTGGATGACCATGCCGGTCTAGGCTGCATCGTCGCCGTGATGGAAGCGGAAAACCGCCACTACCCTCTCGTCTTCCTGAAAACAACAACCAAAGGCCTGCCCTCCGCGCGCCTTATCCATTGCGAGGACCGCAAAGTTGCGCAACGGCATCTTCCTGCGATCGCGCGCCATCTCCTTCGCCATGGCCGGCTGGCGCTGACGATGGCGGGCCTCTCAGGCGAAAAAACTGCCAGGCTTTCCGCCTCCAAATCCGCGCCGATACAAGTAAAAGGCGCATGGAACCCACTTTTTATTAACGAAACATACTCAGAATTGGTGTTATTGCCACCTTAAGTAACTCATCGAACCCGTTACCGTGATGCGCTGTTCTGGCCCTTCATCGCAAAAGCCAATCGGCCGCGGCAACGAAAGACCAACGTCGGAGAAGAAGCGTGCAGACAGCAAAAAAGAACGACATAGATGTTGCTGATACCATCTATTCCTACCTCTGCGACCGCTTCCCCGCTCACGCGCCTTTTTCATCGGACACGGCACTGCTCGACGGCGGCGTCATCGATTCGCTCGGCTTCCTCGAACTGATGGTCTTCCTCGGCGAAGGCTTCGGCATCATTCTGAATGACGAGCATTTCACGCCTGAGAATCTCGCCACGCCGGGCGATCTCGTCGCCTTCGTCCTCAGGGAACGGAGGAGATGACATCCCCTTTCCTGCTGCACCACCTTCTTGACGCGCGCGCAGCAAGCGAAGACCAAGCTGTCGTCCGCAAGGACCGATCGCTGACCTACCGCGAATTTGCCGCAGTGGCGGCGCGCTGTGCTTCTGCATTGCAGCACGCCGGCCTGCAACGCGGCGACCGGGTCGTCATCTTTCTGCCACGCGGCATCGAGGAATGCTGGTCGATCTTCGGCATCAGCATGGCCTGTGGCGTCTTCGTGCCCGTCAACGCGCTTTTGAAGGCGCAGCAGGTCCGCCACATCATCAGGGATTGCGGCGCAAAGATCGTTATCAGCGACGCCTCGATGATGAACGAGCTGACGGCGGCGCTCACCGAGTTACCCGATGTCACGGTCCTTCCCGCGGAAGAGATTGCCGCCGGCACCGCCGCGCCTGCCGGGCCGTCTGCGGCCATCGGCGAAGACCTTGCCGCCATTCTTTATACCTCCGGCTCCACCGGCTCGCCGAAGGGCGTGATGCTGTCGCACCGCAATCTTCTCGCCGGTACCCGCATCGTGCGCACCTATCTCGACATCACCGGCCGCGACCGTATCCTGTCCCTCCTGCCCTTCAGCTTCGATTACGGTCTGAACCAGTTGCTGACCGCGGTGGAACAGGGGGCGACCACGATCATTTCCAGCTTCCGGCTGGGCGATGAGATCGTCCGCGATCTGCGCGACTATGCCATCACCGGGCTTGCCGGCGTGCCGACCATCTGGGCGATCCTGACGAGGGCGGCTGCGTCGCTCGCAAAGACGCCTCTGCCGCATCTGCGCTACATCACCAATTCCGGCGGACGCGTGCCGCAGGAAACCGTCAAGGCGCTGCGCGAAAAACTGCCGGACACGAAAATCTACCTGATGTATGGGCTGACAGAAGCCTTCCGCTCTACTTTCCTGCCGCCTGAGGAAATCGACAGGCGCCCGACTTCAATCGGCAAGGCCATTCCCGAATGTGAAATCTTCATCGTCACCGACAAGGGACAGAGGGCAAAACCGGGCGAACCCGGCATTCTCGTTCATCGCGGACCGACCGTTTCGCTCGGTTACTGGAACCGGCCGGAAGACACGGCGAAGGTGTTGCGGCCTCATCCCTTCCTGGCCGCAGAGCTCGGGGGCGAGACCGTGTGTTATTCCGGCGATCTCGCGGTGGAGGACGAGGACGGCTTCTTCAGCTTCGTTGCCCGGGATGACGCAATGATCAAATCGTCAGGTTATCGCATCAGCCCGACCGAAGTCGAAGAGAGCCTGATGTCGACGGGGCTGTTCCAGCAGGTTGCCGTCATCGGCCTGCCCGATCCCTTTGCCGGCGAAAGGGTGCATGCCGTGGCGACCGCCGCCACCCAGACTGTGGACATCCTGGCAGCACTGAAAAAAGCCGCCGAGGTCCTTGCCCCCTTCATGATTCCCCGCGCCATAGAACTGGTCGAGCAGCTGCCGGTCACAGCCAATGGCAAGGTCGATTATCGCGCGCTGGTGCGCGAACGGACGGATAATGGCACCAACGGATAAAAGCCAGAGCCACGGCCCAGCCTTCGCGGCCGCGCAATTCGGTATCAGCGGCAACGATCTCATGATCGGCGGACAGGCGGTAAGGGAGATTGCCGCCAGGACCGGCACACCGTGCTTCCTTTATGACGCCAGCGCCATGCGTCGCGCCTATCGCGATCTTAAAGAAGCACTCGGCGGCTTTGCCGACATTTATTATTCGGTGAAGGCCAACCCCCTGCCTGCCATCATCTCGCTGTTCCGGCAGGAAGGCGCGGGTGCTGAAATCGCCTCCGTCGGAGAATACCGCGCCGCGATCAGGGCCGGTGTCGCACCTGCAAAAATTATCTTCGCCGGTCCCGGCAAAGGCACAGAAGAGCTACGCGACGTGATCGAGGGCGGCATCGGTGAAATCCACATCGAGAGCGCCGAGGAAATCGCCCGGATCGAAGCGATCGGAAAGCCCGTCAAGGCTTCGATCCGCATCAACCCGGTGCCGGATGCCCAGGCCGGCGCCATGCGCATGGGCGGCAAGGCTACCGCCTTTGGTTTCGACGAGGAAGAGCTCGAAAATGTGCTGCAGCTCTTCAGCCACACCCATATCGACCTCGTCGGCGTGCATATTTACGGCGGCACGCAGATCCTCGATGCCGACATGCTTGTCTCCCAATGGAGACACGCCATCCTGCTAGCGGCGCGCATGGCCGGCATCCTGGGCAAACCGCTCGAAACCATCGATCTCGGCGGGGGCCTCGGCATCCCCTATTTCGCCGGCGAAACGCCGCTCGACCTCGCGGCTGTCGGCGCTGCCATCCCAGACCTCAGGGCGCTCGTTCAATCGTATCCGCTGATTGCAGATGCCCATATCATCGTTGAACCCGGACGCTTCCTCGCAGGCCCGGCCGGCCTCTATGTGACGGAAGTGAACTCGGTAAAGACATCGCGGGGCACGACGTTCGCGGTCACAAATGGCGGGATGCACCACCACCTCGCCGCGTCGGGCAATCTCGGCCAGATCGTCAAGCGCAACTACCCGATCGTCGCACCGGCCATGATGCAGGCGGCGTATGAGGAGACGGTAACCATCGTCGGCCCGCTCTGCACGCCACTCGATACACTGGCCCGAAACGCCGCCGTACCGAGCCTCAAAGCCGGCGACCTCATCGCCATCCTGCAATCCGGCGCCTACGGCGCCAGCGCCAGCCCCACCGGCTTCCTCAGCCATCCGGCTGCAACCGAGGTGCTGGTGGAGGATGGAGCGTTCGAGGCGATTGGGGCCTGCGGTTGAACACCATCCGGTCCGCCCGGCGTTCGTCCACATGACTTACTCTACTACAAACCGGAAATTAATAAAATCGACGTCGTGACTATAAAAAACAGGCCTGCAACTATCAGACATGTGGCGACGAATAAATTCGATCTGATATTTCTCATATTTTTCTTGATTTTATATTACGCTTGAAGATTCAGGGAATTTCAGGAACTGCGCGGTTGTCTGCATAATGCAAATCGGAAGCTCAGAAACGTGTGAGGATAGACATGGAATTTAAGAATACTTAACCACATATTCTCTGAGATTACCTTATTTAACGTTTGCGTTCTCCAAGTCCTCCAAATGGAGTACGTAACGAATGACTAGAAATTCAAAAAACTATTGATGTTGTCTTTTATTATTGGTGGTTGATTTGTCCGCTTTTTGGGAAAGCGATCATCTCGGAAAATGTCTCTCGGAAGCGGCCCTCGGTCACCGGACGTGGCAATCCGCACTTGACGACCTGTGCGGCCAGGCGGGCGCGACGGGGGCAGTCTTTCTGCCCCTTAAGGGAACAGCTGCGTCGCTGCCTGCGAGTTCGGGGTGTCAGGAGATTGCCCACCGCTACGTCCAACAGAGCTGGCACAAGATTGATGCACGCTCGCCCTCGATCCCGATAATCCAGCAAAGGGGATTTGCGACGGATTTGGATTTCATGACGCCGGAGCAAATCGAACGGAACCCCTACTACCAGGAAAATCTCCGTTCCTTCGGTCTCAAGTGGTTCGTCGCATTACGAATTGAGGGATTCGCGCGCGAATGGACGCTCTCACTCCACCGGTCCGCGACGGAGGGGCCTTTTCAGGAAGCGGAGATCAAGCGCCTCTTACGCCTCTCCCCTGATCTCTCGAGCGCTGTCGCTCTCAGTCTCGATGTGGCCTCCTGCGCGTCCAATGCCGCTTTCGAAGCGTTTTCGCTGGGCGGGAAAGCCGTCGTGATGCTGGATCGTTTTGGTGGCGTCATCCGCGTGACCGGCGCAGCTGACCGGTTGTTCGACGACGATCTTCGCATCCGAAGCAACCGGATCTTTTCGACATGCAGGCAGTCCATGGCGCGGCTTGAACAGGCCATTCATCGCGCATGCACACAACCGGGAGAGTGCATGAACAGTCCAGTCTTGTTGAGGAGGCCCAACTCGACCCCTATCGTCGCCCATGTTTCTCCCGCGCACGGCATTGCAAAGGACGTGTTCTCCTCATGCCAGACCTACGTCATCCTAGTCGACCCCTATCAGAGAAGCACACCCGCGGAAGGCACGCTGCAGGCGCTTTTCGGCCTGACCCGCACTGAAGAAGCCCTGGCAACCAGGCTGTCACACGGCCAATCGTTGCGCGATATCGCAACCACCATGGCGATCTCCTACGAGACGGCAAGAACCCATATCCGCCGGATTTTCTCCAAAATCGGCGTCAATGACCAAGCCGACCTTATCGCGTTTCTGTCGCACTTCGATATCTAGACCGTTTCCGGTGATCACAGGACCACCGAGAATGCTCCATTCTTTTGTTTTTGCCGGATTGTCCGACGCCAAAGCAAACACGCTTCGGCTGAAATTACTCTATGAATGAGAGAGAACCTTCGCGGTCACTCCCGCAGCAGCCGGTTCCCGACCGCGAATTTGGATTTCAGCAAGCACTCGTCATATTCCGCCTCGCCGACGGAATCGAAGACGATGCCGCCGCCGACGTTGAAGGTGGCGCGGCCGTCATCGAAAAGCGTCATCGTTCGGATCGCCACGGAGAACCGCATCTCACCGCTCGGCGATATCACGCCGATGGCGCCGCAATAGGCGTCGCGTGGGGTGGCTTCCAGGTCCCGTAGGATTTTCATGGCCCACATTTTGGGCGCGCCGGTGACCGAGCCGCAGGGAAACAAGGCGGCGAAGATGTCTTCCACCGTCACATCAGGCAGAAGCTTCGCCCTGACGTGGCTGACCATCTGGTGCACCGTTGGATAAGTCTCGATATCGAACAGGCGCGGCACGTGCAGGCTGCCGACCTCGGTGATGCGCGAAATATCGTTGCGCAGCAGATCGACAATCATGCGGTTCTCGGCGAGCGTCTTTTCATCGGCAAGCATCGCCGCGATGATCGCCCGGTCCTCTTCCGCATCCGCCCCGCGTGGCGTCGTTCCCTTCATGGGATGGGTTTCGATGAACCCCTGCCCGTCAACCGAGAAAAACAGTTCCGGTGAGCGCGACAGGATGACCGGGCCGCCAAGATCGACAAGCGCGCCGTATTTCACCGGCTGCCGTTCGATCAGCGACCAGAAGGCGGTCAGCGGATCGCCGCTCCAGCGGGCATGAGCGGGCATGGTCAGATTGCCCTGATAGCAGTCGCCGCGGCGCAGATGGTTGTGCAACTGCTCGAAACGCTGCTGATATTCGGGAAGCGTCCATGCCGGTACCGGATCGGTGAGAAACGCGTCCGCGTCCGGAACCTCGTCAGGCCGCGCAAAGCGGCCTTCATACGGCTGCGGGCCGGAGAAGACGCCGAAATTCAGGAACGGCACATTGCGGGGTTCCGTCGCAAAGGGCGCAAGTTTTGGTTCGAACAGGAAGCCGGCCTCGTAGGACATATAGCCAGCTAAATATTTTCCGGCACGGCGCAGTTCTTCCATGCGCTTCAGCGCGGCAAAAAATGCCTCTGGCTCATCTGCGACGATGATTTCCTCCGGCTCGGTGAAGGCTGTCACCGTGCCGGTCGTGTCATCCCGGAAAAGAACGTAAGGCGCGTGTGCCAAGGAAAGTGTCCGAAACAGGAGAAAGGGCGGTAAGGGTCAAACCGGGTCTATATCGCCGCGCGCCCACATCTCGATCGTTTCCGCATAAAAATCGGCGAAACGGCCTTCCTCGATCGACTTGCGGATACCCTGCATCAGCTCCTGATAATAGGCAAGATTGTGCCAGGATAGCAGCATGCCGCCCAGCGCCTCGTTGGCGCGCACGAGGTGATGCAGATAGGCGCGGGAATAGTCGCGCGAGGCCGGGCAGTTGGATTGTTCGTCCAGCGGGCGCATATCTTCGGCATGGCGGGCATTGCGGATATTGACCTTGCCGCGGCGGGTAAAGGCCAGCCCGTGGCGGCCGGAGCGGGTCGGCATCACGCAGTCGAACATGTCGATGCCGCGCGCCACCGATTTCAGGATATCGTCAGGCGTGCCGACGCCCATCAGGTAACGCGGCTTCTCGGTGGGCAGCACCGGCAGGGTGATATCGAGCATGCCGAGCATCACATCCTGCGGCTCGCCGACGGCAAGACCGCCAACGGCGTACCCTTTGAGATCAAGCTCTTTCAACCCTTCGGCGGAACGAATGCGCAGGTCCGGCTGGTCGCCGCCCTGCACGATGCCGAACATGGCCTTGCCCGGCTGTTCGCCAAAAGCGACGCGGCAGCGTTCCGCCCAGCGCAGCGACATCTCCATGGCGCGCTCGATTTCCTTGCGCTCAGCCGGCAGCGCGATGCACTCATCAAGCTGCATCTGGATGTCGGAATCCAGCAGTCCCTGAATCTCGATCGAGCGTTCCGGCGACATGTGATGCAGCGAACCGTCCACATGGCTCTTGAAGGTCACGCCCTTCTCGTCCAGCTTGCGCAGGCCGGACAGCGACATGACCTGAAAACCGCCGCTATCGGTGAGGATCGGGTGCGGCCAGCGGATAAGCTCATGCAGACCACCAAGGCGGGCGACACGCTCCGGACCGGGCCGCAGCATCAGGTGATAGGTATTGCCGAGAATGATATCGGCCCCCAGCTCGCGCACCTGATCGAGATACATGGCCTTGACGGTGCCGACAGTGCCGACCGGCATGAAGGCGGGCGTGCGGATGACGCCGCGCGGCATGGCGACTTCGCCGAGACGCGCGCCGCCACTCGTGGCTTTCAGGGTGAAAACGAATTTGTCGTGCATCAGTTTTTCCGGAACAACAGGCTGGAATCGCCATAGGAATAGAAGCGGTATCCCGTTTCGATCGCGTGCTTATATGCGTCACGCATCGTTTCGAGACCGCAGAAAGCCGAAACGAGCATGAACAGCGTCGATTTCGGCAGGTGGAAATTGGTCATCAGCATATCGACCGCGCGGAAGCGATAACCGGGCGTGATGAAGATGCCGGTTGCGTCGGACCACGGCTGGATGGTGCAATCCTCGGCAGCAGCACTTTCGATCAGGCGCAGCGACGTCGTGCCAACACAGACAATGCGCCCGCCCCGCGCCTTCACCGCATTCAGCCGGTCAGCGGTTTCCTGTGAGACGTGGCCGATTTCGAAATGCATCTTGTGATCGTCGGTATCATCAGCCTTGACCGGCAGGAAGGTGCCTGCCCCAACGTGAAGTGTGACGAAATGCCGCTCGATACCGGCTTTGTCGAGCGCGGCAAACAGCTCCGGCGTGAAATGCAGGCCGGCAGTCGGCGCGGCAACGGCGCCCTTCTCGCGGGCATAGATGGTCTGGTAGTCGGTCTGGTCCCGCACATCTTCCGGCCGCTTGGCCGCGATATAGGGCGGCAGGGGAATATGGCCGACGGCGGCAATCGCCTCGTCCAGAACGGGGCCGGACACGTCGAACAGCAGCGTTATTTCACCGTCCTCACCCTTTTCCTCGACGGTGGCTTCGAGATGGGCAAGGCCGCAGGCCCCGCTGGAGGAATTAACAACGTCGCGCCCGTAACCGAAACGGATGCGGTCACCCTGCTTGATGCGCTTGCCGGGACGGGCGAAAGCCTTCCAGCGGGACTGATCGGTACGCATGTGCAGTGTGGCGGAAACCGCCGTCTCCGGCGCACCTTCGCGCAGGCGCACGCCTTCCAGTTGGGCGGGAATGACGCGGGTATCGTTGAAGACAAGCGCATCGCCGGGCCGCAGAAAGGACGGCAGGTCGAAGACGCGATGGTCCTCCATGCGATTTTCATTCGGATCGACCACCAGAAGGCGCGCGCTATCGCGCGGGTTCGCCGGGCGAAGGGCGATATTTTCCTCGGGCAGGTCGAAATCGAACAGGTCTACACGCATTGCAAGGGCTCTCGAAAATATCAAAACCCGCCTCGCAGCAAACTGCCGGCGGGTCGTTGTTGGTGAAGGGACCTCCTCCCCTCGACGTCATCCTCGGGCTTGACCCGAGGATCTAACCACGTTGCCGTCGGGGATCGTTAGATCCTCGGGACAAGCCCGAGGATGACGGCGGAGAGGTTTTGACACCGTCTCAACATTCGAACCGCCCCGCAGTCGCCTGCGGAGCGGTGTGATGCAGTATTCCTCAAGCCGCCGAAGCGAGCTTCATCGAAACGATCGAATCGGGATCCTTCACAGGCTCGCCGCGCTTGACCTTGTCGATGGCTTCCATGCCGTCGATGACCTGGCCCCAGACGGTGTACTGCTTGTTGAGCCACGGGGAATCCGTGAAGCAGATGAAGAACTGCGAGTTGGCGGAGTTCGGGTTCTGCGAACGGGCCATGGAGCAGGTGCCGCGCACATGCGGAATGGCGGAAAATTCAGCCTTCAGGTCTTCCTTTTCAGAACCGCCCATGCCGGCGCGGGCCGGGTTGAAGCTTTCCGAACCCTTCTTGCCGAACTTCACGTCGCCAGTCTGGGCCATGAAGTCTTCGATGACGCGGTGGAAAACGACGCCGTCATAAGCGCCTTCCGATACCAGTTCCTTGATGCGGGCAACGTGGCCAGGCGCAACTTCCGGAAGCAGCTGGATCACGACCTTGCCGGTCGTCGTTTCCATGATGATGGTGTTTTCCGGATCCTTGATCTCGGCCATGGTCATTCTCCTCTGTTCGGGCTCTATTGCCCTACCTTACTTCTTGCCGACGGTGACCTTGATCATCCGGTCGGGGTTGGAAACTTCGCCGTTGCCGCCGGCGCCGCGCTTGATCTTGTCCACGGCTTCCATGCCGGACACGACCTTGCCGACCACGGTGTACTGGCCGTTCAGGAACGGACCGTCGGCAAACATGATGAAGAACTGCGAATTGGCGGAATTCGGATCGCTGGAACGGGCCATGCCGACAGTTCCGCGCGTGAAGGGCTTCTTGGAGAATTCTGCCGGAATATCAGGCATGTCGGAACCGCCGGTTCCGGCGCGCTGGGCGTTGAAGCCCTTCTCCATGTTACCGTACTGGACGTCGCCGGTCTGTGCCATGAAACCGTCGATAACGCGGTGGAAAGCCACGTTGTCATAAGCGCCCTTCTTGGCCAGCGCCTCGATCTGCGCCACGTGCTTGGGCGCAACATCGGGCGCTAGCTCGATGACAACAGGGCCGTCCTTCAGCTGGATGGTCAGAAGTTCGGCGGCCGAAGCGATGGTGCTGGCGGCAAGCGCACCGGCAAACAGGGCGCCGGCAAAGGCAAATCGAACGAGTTTCATCGGATTGGCTCCAAATGTAAGGCTGAAGTCAGCGCTTCAGCTTGGCGTTAAGGGCTTCAAGCACGGCTTTCGGCACGAAGGCTTCGACATTGCCGCCCATGGCGGCGATCTGCCGGACCAATGTGGCTGTAATGGGTCGCGACGAGGTGCCTGCCGGCAGGAACACGGTCTGAATATCGGGCGCCATCTGGCGGTTCATGCCGGCCATCTGCATCTCATAGTCGAGATCGGTGC
>NZ_JBQYSN010000026.1:0-52021 GCF_052686535.1 Agrobacterium sp. DKPNP3
GGCCACACCGTAGGACTCCTGCTCGGCGCGCAGGTGAACGGCGAGAATTTTTTCGATCCTCGTATCTCGACAGGCGTTCTCCTGACAACGCCGGGCCGCGGCGGCAAGGACATGACGCCTGAGAGTGCTGCGCGGTTTCCGTTCTTCGATGTAGACTTCTCGACGCTTTCGACACGCAGCTTGGTCGTTTGCGGTGACATGGACGATCCGCACTTCACAACTCGCGGGCCGCAATGGCACGCGGATGCGTTCCACGACGCGCCGGGTGCTTCTGCAATGGTAATGATGCATGGAGTCGGGCATGGTCTTGGTGGGATCGCAGCGCTCGACGCGAAGGAAACAGAGATCGAAGCACCGGACGTGCTGGAGGCGACACGGCGTCTGACGCTCGCCTGGCTTCACAGTGCGCTCGGCGCGGACGAAGGCGCTTGGCCGAGAGCGCGCCTGGCCCTTGAAAGGGAAGCCGCCCCGCTTGCGACGATCACGGAGAAGCAGCCCTGACCGCTGGGTAGATCTGCCCGATTGAAGCCACGAGATCGATAAATCGTTGAGCGCCTTGCGTCGGCGCTCAATCCAGTCTGCGGCAACCGCATGATGCGCGACACCTTTCTTATTGTTTGGGGCATGCCTAATTCTCGTCCTTCGTCCAGCAGACTTCAGACCTGCGCGCTCTATCCGCAATGACATTTGCTGCCCATAAAGGTTCGCATTGGAGTTTGCTGGCCGCAGCAGACAGAGATCTTTAAGACGCGGGCAAAGCAAATAGTAGGTCGAATGTTCAAACCCCTTCAAGGCGGTGAAAGTCGTTTGCATGCCCCTTGCGAACCTTCGGCGGATGCGGCACTGTTTATTGATCGGCTCCAATAGTACGATTTTACGTCTAGCCGGGGATGGGCGCACCTTTTAAAGCGAGCGAGCGGCCGGAACTTTCGGTCACCCGACGTATTTTGACGGCATGAAACTCAATATCGCAATCATAACGATCTCAGGCGCCGTGTTGGCTGCGTGCAGCCTAGTGGGGCCTTCGGGCAATCCGTCTGTACCTCAGCCAGTCAAATTGGTCGAAATCGACAGATATCTAGGTCACTGGTTCGAGTTGGCGCGCTATGAAAACCAGTTTGAGCGCGATTGCGAGGTGGTTGCTGCTGACTACTCACTTCGCAAAGACGGTATGGTCCGCGTGCTTAACACCTGCCGGGAAGGCGGAATAACGGGTAAGCGCAAAGAATCCGAAGGCAGAGCAAAAACTGTGCCGGGCAGCGGCAACGCCAAGTTAAAGGTGTCTTTCTTCGGCCCGTTCTACGGTGATTACTGGATCCTTGACCACGCCGCGGATTATTCTTGGTCGATAGTTGGCGAACCTTCCGGCCGATACTTGTGGATTTTGACGCGGGCGCCCAAACCCCCCAAAAAAACCCGCAACATGCTCGTCGAGAGGGCCAAGGCGCTCGGGTACGATGTCGACATGTTGCGGTGGACGCAGCATTAGACGCATTATGAATGCTCACCGCTTCGCCGTAGAAACTCCCTGCTGAAACCAGTAATCAGCTCGGCATAATCGGTGACATCCGGAAGTGCCCGATGGTATCTCACGTTCAGTTCAGCCTGTCACAGCACCCAGTCAGCATGGATCTCGCTCGATCAACTGAGTATCGCCGCTATCATGATTGCGGCGAAAGATAAAAACATAAAGCAGCCGACGATGATCGTGATGAGCGCTTGCGCTGAAATATAAGTGCCAGCAACACCTCCGATAACGCCAGGCCACCCGCTTTTGCCACTCTGACTGCGCACTGGATAACCGCATGCAGGGCAGGCAAACGCCTTGTCTGATACCCGGCCCTCGCATTCCGGACAAACAATAAGCGCCATATCAATTCCCTCCGATTACGAATTCAACACGACGGTTTTTCTGCCGCCCATTAGGATCGTCTGCGCCCGACGCCGTTTGGTTGGGGGCGACGGGGGACCGCTCACCCTTGCCCGCGGTGGTCATCTTCGAGGTGACGCCATTTTTTTCGAGCCAGGTCTTGACCGAATTTGCTCTACGGATTGAAAGCTCGTCGTTGTATTCATCGCTACCTTCTGAATCCGTGTGACCCGTAATTTCGACGCGACTGTCGTGCATTGTGATCAACACCTCCGACAGTTGGGAGAGTGTGGCTTCAGCGTCTGGTCGGATGTTGGATTTGTCAAAGTCGAACAAAACATCGCTCGGCAGGCTCACCAAAATGCGGCCATTCACCTGCTTTGCACCGAGTTCGACAAGCGTGTTCTCCGTCTTCATTCGCGTAGGGTCGTCCATGTCCTTCAAGCCAAAGGATGATGTCTCAGACGAGAAGGAGGCACCGCTTTGCTCGACACGCTCGTTGAAGGTAGAGGCCGCGAAGTCAACCTCGCGGAAAATCGAAAGCTGCTCAGTTGAAGGGGAATTGGTCGCTGTGATGGAATATTGCGATGCGGCAGCCGGACTTGTGAGTAGAATCGACAGGATAATTGCCCGGCTCATTGTCTGAGTTCCAAGGGCACCGTAACGCCAGGTGCACTCGTATCATCACCGGATTTGCCAGGATTGAAGACGAGCGATACCTTCTTCACATCGGGAGGAATAACGCCGGGAAAGACAAGGTCACCTTCCATGGTCTTTCCATTGGAAATGCGCATCCACTTGTTATCGGTAATCTGACGCATATGCAGCCGATCCTGCTCCCCTTCACCCCACGAAAGATAAGCGTTTTCGCCGTCGTTCATGTTGACAGAGAGCGTCTGATGACTGTCGAAACTTGCAAGTAACCGCACCTTCGTTGAGACGTCGCTGACAATGACGGTTTTGACCTGCACAGTAAGACCAACAGGGACGCTTACCTGTCCACCTGTCACAGTGTAGGTCTGATCTGCGGCGTGGGCGGCCCCTGCAGCAATCAGCGCCGAAACGAAAGCCAGTTTTCTCAACAAAAGTCCCCTCCGAGGTATTAACAGATATCAAAGCGAGCGATGCCTGCGACCATTAAAGGTCGCTGGAAAAGGCATTTCAATCTTTTATCGAAATATTTGTGGCAAAAAGTAAGCGCGCTCGAGAACACCGTTGGCCCAACGGCCGATACGCGGGAGCGATCTCTGAAGCTATCGCCACGACGGCGAGGCCCGTTGTTTGCCACTACTGACTCAACCCTCGCTCAAGAGCCTGCGCCACCGATAAAACAGATTGGTTGCGACGCCCTGCCGGCGAGCGGTTGACGGTACCGTCTCGTCTGGTTCAAAACGCTGCTCAATCATTGCCAGCTGTTGCTCGGTTGAGCAGCGCCTCCGGCGCACATCGCCCATAAGCAAGTTAACGTGTCGATACTCGTTAGACATCAGCCTATACCCAAGCATTCTGCTTATAACGACTTGCCCGGTCGAAATTGGGGGGCAGTTGAGGTGGAGTCGCCCCGTAAAAAACGGACACGATCAGGTTTCTGTTCGACGGTTTAGAACTCACGAGGCGAGCAATACCGGTGAAGCGTGTTGCAGGGAAGGGCTTAGGGCAAGGCTCCAGGCCGATATCGATGAGCAGCGATCTGGTGTCCTTTGCGATGAAGCAGGAACCGTTGTCCGTCAGCCAATCCATTGGCTTTGGAAGGGTATCAATGAGACCGAAACGGTTCTCGCAGCCGTAATGACAAGGTCTTGGCCGCCCTCCCTCTTGATGCCCTCGGTGGTCGCGACATGGGCGATAGCCTCGCGGTCACAGCAGTCGAGGTAAAGGCAACGCGCACCTTCTCCTTTTTTTCGCAGCCGATTTCAAACCCGTTTGAACACCAACGCAGATTGGATTGCCCGACAGCGACACGGCCGTCGTGGCCACGGATGTCGCTTGTGCCCGTATGGCGCTGAAGAAGCATGCCGCGGACCTTTCTCATCCGGTAGACGCGCTTCGCATTTGGCCATGGACGTTTTTCGCTGCTGGCTTTACGGTGCAGGGCGCGTGGACCCGGCGATATCCGTAGGTAGGTTGGCATGTTTCGATGATCGACTTGATCTCATCCACCAGCGGCGTCGCCTTAAACGGCTGGTCCTTCTGCCAAATGAAGTCGCCGTCATTGACCAAGTAACTCGTTCAGAACTTCAAGTGGATGAGGCGGGCGGATCGCGTCGATCGCCTCGGCTTGCGAGCGGCAAGAATATCCGGTCGCCATGACGACAGTGTCATCCGACGAGGCGGCGATCGGGCCGGCCCAGCTCATCGCATAGAGCTGTTCCGAGACGGCGCGGTTGCGGGTCTCGTGGCCGAAAGTTCCTGCCATGCCGCAGCACCCGGCCTGGATGGTTTCAAGCTTGATTTGGATAGCGTCGAAGACGGTTTTCCATTGCGCTGTCGAGGCCGGAGCGTTGCTGCGTTCCGTGCAATGCGGCAGCAGCTGAAACCGCTTGCCGGAGGGAAGCATGACGATCTTCGCCAGCCGCTCAAGATTGGAGGCCAGCCATTCCTGCGGCATTAGTACCGGTGCGGATAATGCAGAGCGGGAGAAAGCCTTGTATTCGCTGCGAAAGGCAAGCGTCATGGACGGATCGATGCCGACAAGGGTCACGCCGGTCTCGGTAAGCCGCTGGATAGAGTTCGTCGTTCTGAGGGCAGCCTTCTCGAACCGGCCGATATAGCCGTGAACATGCAACGCCTTGCCGTTGACATGCGATGCGGCAAGCAGCGGCGAAAGCCCCATCTTCTGCGCCAGCTTGATCGCGGCGATCACCACGTCAGGCTCGAAAGACGCCGTGAAGGCATCCGGCACGAAGACGACGATGGCCTGCCGCTCCGCGACGGAGAGCTTGGCAAGGGCCCGGGGATCCGCAGTGGCGATGCCGAGACGGCCTGCCGCCGTCTGCAACGAGGTTTTAGGCAGCAGCGGAAGCGATGTCAGGCCTGCAACCCGCATCAGGCGCTTGCCTAGTGCTGTCCCGGCGAGGAGATTGTAGAGCGGCCTTATCCTTCTCATCCACGGCAGAGTGGTCTCGATCGCCGAGACGAGTGGGTCCTTCAGCGGCCGTAGGTAGCGGCCATAGTTGAGCTCAAGGAACTTGGACCGGAACGCCGGGACGCTCACCTTCACGGGACATTGTCCGGCGCAGGCCTTGCAGGCGAGGCAGCTGTCCATCGCCTCGCGCACCTCATGGGAGAAGTCGATGCGGTTTTTAGGATTGAGGCTGTTAAAAAGGCGCGCTGGAAGACGGGCAAACGAGTTGCCGCTCCGCAGACGTTCCGCTTCCTTACGGGGATCAATACGCCGGTCGGCTAGCAGCCGCAGCCATTCCCGCATCAGCATGGCGCGGCCTTTCGGCGAATATCGCCGGTCGCGCGTTGCCTTGTAGGAGGGGCACATCGGGCACGTCTCGTCGAAATCGAAACAGGCGCCGTTGCCGTTACAATAGGCTGAGGCTGACGACATTGGCCTTCAACCAGGTTCCGAACGAGTTTCGGGAACTTGGAAGCGCAATCGGCGCCGATGCCCGCTCGATTTTGTGGAAAATAGAGATCCCCCTGGCAGAGCAGACGCTTCTCATCTGCCTCAACCAGTGCATCCTTTTGTCGCTTGCCATGGTCGTTCTGGCCGGTCTCGTCGGAGCAGGCGGCCTCGGTGCCGAAGTGACACGCGGTCTCACGCGGATGGAGATGGGGCTCGGCCTCCGCGCCGGCCTCGCCATCGTTGCCGTCGCGGTGCTGCTGGACCGTTTGAGCCGCCGCCTTCTCGACCGCGATGGCCGGCTGACTGGCGTTGCCCACTAGGACAGGCAGATGAGAAACAGCTTCTACTGTATTGACGCACATACTTGTGGCAACCCTGTTCGCCTTGTCGCCAGCGGCGCCCCGCTTCTTCCCCATCTCCTGATCGAAGAAAGGCGGGAAATCTTCGTGCGGGACCATGATTGGGTCCGCCGAGCATTGATGTTCGAGCCGCGTGGCCATGACATCATGTCCGGAGCCATCATCTATCCGGCGTTCCGTGACGATTGCGATTTTGCCGTCCTGTTCATCGAGGTCAGCGGCTGCCTGCCAATGTGCGGCGCTGGGATGATCGGCGTCGTGACATCGGCGGTCGAGGAGGGGCTGATCACGCCGCGCGTCCCTGGCCGGGTTGCGATTGAAACGCCTGCCGGGCGCGTCGATGTTACCTATCAGGAGTGCAACGGCTACGTGGATTCGGTGCGACTGCATAACGTTCCGAGCTATCTCCACGAGGCCGACGTCGTGGTTGACGTCCCCGGTATGGGGAGCCTCAAGGTTGACATCTCCTTTGGCCGAAACTTCTATGCCGTGATCGAGCCACAACAAGGCTGGGCCGGTCTCGACCAGATGAACGCATCCGACATCGTCACCTGCAGTCGGGCCCTGAGGTCGGCACTCGGCAAGGTCTGTGATCCCGTCCACCCAGACAATCCAGGAATTCGCGGCGTCCACCATGCCATCTGGTGCGACCATCCTGTCAACGACCATTCCGATGGCCGCTGCGCCGTCTTTTATGGGGAAAAGGCAATCGACCGCTCGCCGGGAGGGACCGGCACCTCCGCGCGCATGGCTCAACTCTACGGAAAAGGCCGCCTCGCTGCGGGCGCCGCCTACCGGCACGAAAGCCTGATCGGGACGATTTTTGAAGGCCGGGTTGAAGCAGAGGTCGATGTGGGACCTTTCCGAGGCATCCTTCCGAGTATAGGCGGCTGGGCCCGTGTCACCGGTCACAACACTATCCTCGTTGATGATCGCGATCTACTCGCTCACGGATTTCAGCTCGTGTGAAGCCGTGTCTCGTCATAGCCGGTGGCCGCGCATCCATGGGGTACTACTTTGCCTCGAATAAGAACGTACGATGTCAAAGACTCGGGTCAGCGAAAGCCTAACGGCGTCGACGTCATATCCCTCCGGGAGCCTGAATACGCGATCCGTCGAAAAAGCGCGAATATCGGTAAGGATTGGGATCGGAGATCGGCAAATCGCCCGTGATGATGTCGGCCGCCAAGTGGCCAGCCGCGGGCCCGAGACCGAAACCATGCCCACTCAGACCAGCCGCTATGAAGAAACCAGGCAAGGAGGGCGCTTGAGAAATCACGGGCATCGCATCTGGCATCGTGTCGATCCAGGCTCCCCAAGCCTGCGCGATTTCGACATTCTCAAGAGCTGGATAAATCGACTTTGCTTTTTCAAGGGTCAAACCGACCATCTTTTTGTTGGGGGCAGGGTCCAACACGCGTACACGTTCGAACGGGGAGATTGAATCAAAGCCCCAGCGCATCAGCGCTTCCGGGCCCTCAAAGAATGAACGGCCCAGCCGAACACGAAGGGCTTTCATATGTTTTCGGAACATGGGAACAAACTGCGTTGCATAGCGGAGGCCCTGCGGCGTGATTTCAACCGTTCCGCGTCCGCTGAGCGCCATGGTGTAACTTCCATCCAAGCGGCGTGTCAGGGTGACTTCGGGGTTGTAAAAGCCGCCCTCGACGACGTCCGCGGTGGGTTTGGTTCGAAGCGTCGTCTGGCGGACGCCAGCCTGGGGCAGGTCTATGCCGTGCCGCCGGCAGAACATTGAAGCCCAGGCGCCACCGGCACACAGGACCATGTCGGCGCGGATCAGACCTTTTTCCGTAATAACCCCCGATACCCTCCCGCCGCTGATATCAAGGCCACGTGCGGCGCAGTCTTGAAGGATAACCGCGCCGTTCTTGCGAGCGCCGTGTGCCAGGATCGGGGCGGCGCGGGAGGGCTCCGCTTTGCCATCGGTCGGCGAATAAACGCCGCCAATCCAATCCCTGGTACTGCCGGGGGTCATTTCTTTTGCCTGTTTCGCTGTAAGCATATGGGTTTCGAAGTCGAACTGGCGCGCCACGTTCCTCCATCGCTCCCATTGCTCAACGTCGGCAGATCGGGTTGACGCATAGATCAGCCCGTTGCGCCGAAAGCCCAGATCCTCGCCAATCTCTTCACCAAGACGGTCCCAAAGCTGCATCCCTTTCATCGCAAGCGGAAGCTCACGAGCGTCGCGGTTCTGTTGTCTGCACCAGCCCCAGTTGCGGCCGGACTGTTCACCACCGATCCAGCCTTTTTCGACCAGCGCAATCCTGTAGTTCCGTTTGGACAGGAAGTAGGCGGCTGCACTCCCGACAATACCGCCGCCAATCACGACGATATCGACCTTTTCGGGAAGCTTTTCGTCACTCTGGATCCGATGGACGATGGGGCTCATGGTTGAATTCTCCAACTCATTCTCAGGTCAGGCGACATTGAGGTCTCTAGCCTCGGCACGGGTCTCGGTGGCAGTGGCGCCATTTCATTCTCCGTCTCGCTGTCGCAGCGTCCCCTGACACTCCGTTCCGACAGGACAGGCGAAAGTAGTTCAACAAAGGTGTGAGGCCGGATTGCAGCCACCAGATACTGAAGGAAACAGGGCAGGGATTTGAGCGTCGGTTACGGCTTTCATCTTCCTACACTAGCCGGATTGGTGTTCAGATGCTATTTAACGGCTTTGTATATTGCGTTAAGTTGCTACTTCATGATTACATCAACCGACCTCGAATTTTTTTGCATCGTCAGTACCGCACCGTCACTGGCAGCAGCGGCCAGGGCGCTTGACGTGACGCCGTCTGCGGTAACGCAGCGATTACAACAACTCGAACAGCGGCTGGGCGTTCGGCTGCTGGAGCGCACCAGTCGCCGGCTGCACCTCACCGCAGAAGGTCAACTCCTTGCGCGACGCGGCGTTGAAATCCTGACTAACATAGAGATGATGACGGAGGAGCTGCTGGAGCGCCGACAGGTTGTAACGGGGAATTTGCGGGTGGCCGCGCCCTTCGGGTTTGGCAGGCTCTATATTGCACCCGCGATGGCGGCGCTACGGCAGCAGCATCCTGAGGTAAAGCTCACCCTGTCGCTGTTCGAAGATCCGGTAAGCCTGCGCAGCGATGCCTGGAATGTGCTAATTCATGTGGGCCCTCTAACGGACTCCAGCCTTATCGTTCATCGACTTGCCCCGAACCGCCGTATCCTTTGTGCCGCGCCATCCTATCTCGAACGTAATGGAGTGCCCGAGCGGCCTGAAGCATTGAGCAACCATGCATGCGCCGTCATTCGGGAGGACCACGCCGACGTCACCTTGTGGCGCTTCAGCCATCGAGACCAACCGCCCCTGACCCTGCGTATTCAGCCGGCGATGAGCAGTAATGACGGCGCGGTTATCAAGCACTGGGGTCTGGCCGGGCTTGGAATCATCATCCGTTCAGAATGGGACGTCGCCGAAGATTTGCGCGCCGGCCGTCTCGTTCCGCTCCTGACGGACTGGCAGTTGCCCGATGCCGATGTCGTCGCCCTGCTCGATAGCCGTGACGGGCGGGTCGCGCGCACGGCCCGGTTCCTGGAAATTTTGAAGCAGCAGTTTCAACCTGTGCCCTGGCGGACTTCGCATAACGGCGCGCCCGCCAACTTGCCAAGTGAAGAAAAACGACCCGACGCGTCAATGCGCTGAGGCGAAACGTCAGACACCGCGCGGCGGAAGTACCGCGCGGTGTCTGACAGTGATTGACCTGATTTCAAAGGCGTCGGCGCAAATTATGCGGCCAATCAATCAACCGACAGGGTGGGGGTGAGCGTGTAGTAGTTCAGCGGGTGGGTTCTATAGTTTTTAATCTTCGGATTGTAGGCATCGTAGGCGGTCTCGTTGACAAGGAAAACCGTTACGGCCTCGTCTTGAATGGTCTGTGCGACCTCGCGGTAGAGCGCCGCACGCGCAGATGGATCTGCCAATTTGTACATTTCTTTCAATTTGGCATCCGTCGCAGGCGAGCAATAGTGAGACATGTTGTAGCTGCCGTCACAGCTGTAGTCTGCGTTCAGGTAACTCGCCGGTTCCGCTGCATCGACAAGGTAACCGCGGGACAGGAGCATCATATCGTAATTGCCGGAAAGTACATCGCGCTCGACCGCGTTATATTCGGCGGCCTTTATTCTGATCTGAATTCCAAGAGCGCCCAGTTGCTCCTGAATGACTGCCGCGACATCCTTGAACTCGGTACGGCTGGTGTAGGCGATGAGTTCGAGCTTGAGTGTCTCAGGTTTGACGCCGGCCTCTTCAAAAAGCGCCTTGGCTTTTTCCAGGTCGTAAGGAAGACTGGTTTCTTTCAACGCCCAGGGGTCGCTTGGCACGAACGGTCCGATGGCGGGTTTCACAGCACCTTCGTAAATGGCGTCAGCGATGCCCGCCGTATCGATGGCTGCCTGGATTGCCTGACGGACCTTGAGGTTGTCGAAGGGAGCCCTCTTGTTGTTCATCAACATCATGGTAATGCGCGGTGCGTTCAACGCTTCGATCTTGATGCCGGGCGTATCCTTCAGGCTGCCGACAACAAGCGGTGGGACAAGACGGATAAGGTCTGCCTCACCGGTTCTGATTTGTAGTGCGCGACTGTTTGCATCGGGGATGAACTTGATTTCTGCACCATCGAGTTTGGGTTTTCCGCCCCAGTAGTCATCGTTGCGCTTGACGACCATTCCCTGCCTCGGATCGACCTCGGTGATGATAAAGGGACCGGTGCAAGTTCCCATCGGATTTACTTTGCCGTCTTTGTAACCGGCCGGCGAAAGGATCGATGTCGCCGCGCTTGCCATTTGCAAGGGAACCATCACTGACGGTTCGTGCGTTGTCACGCGAACGACATTGTCACTGACCGGTTCTACCGATTTGATCTGCTTGGGCGAAAACGCGCGAGCGGGAACGGAGGCGGTCAAGAGATTGTTGAGAGCGTTGGCCACGTTCGCAGCATTGAGCGGCTGGCCGTCCTGAAATTTCACGTTCGCTCGCAACGTAAAATCCCAGGATGTGGGGGTCGTCTGCGCCCAGGATGTCGAAAGCGATGGCTGCAACTTGTTTTCATAGTCTGTACTGGTCAGCCCCTCAAAGCAACCTGCGCGCGTGCCAAGATTGGAATCGTCGGAGGACATCAGCCAGTCCGTTCGGACATTCCAGTAATCGACGATACGGATTGTATTGGGATCGGCGCTGTTCGCGGTTCCGCCCAATGTTGTCGCTCCAAAAAGGGCGATGGCCAAGATATTGATGTACTTGTTTCGAGTTCTCATTATTTCGTTCCCTTTTTTCATTATGCTGGTGAATTCACGCGTGCGTACGAAAATGGCCGGAGCTGCACTTGCAGATCTCTGATCCGGAATGTCCCTGCGGCAGGGCAGAAAATGGATTGCGTCTGGCAATAATGTCTCGATGAGTAATCGAGAGACTTCAAACTATCTCGTCCGTCATTAAGTCGCTATTTAGCAGGGTTGCACCTTGCATTAAGCCTGATCTGGATGATTGCGCTTCGGTTTGGCTGGAGCTTTTCAATTAAGGTACTTAATGATGGCATCATGAGGCGTGTGCGCGTGCGCGACGGGTTGAAGAGTTGCTGCCGTGACCGAGCGACGGACCGGGAAAATCTGGAATGGCTATACAATCACGACAGGTCGAGGCGTTTCGCGCCGTCATGCTAACGGGCAGCATGACCGCTGCAGCCGAGATGCTCGGCATCACGCAGCCGGCCATAAGCCGCCTGATCCGGGATTTTGAAGTCCAGTTAGCGTTGCGTCTCTTTGAAAGAAAAGGATATCAGTCCGTCCCGACGCCAGATGCCATCACCCTGTTTGAAGAGGTCAAGCGGTCATTTGTCGGTCTAGCGCGCATTTCGGATATGGCCCGGGCCATAAAAGCGAATTTGGCCGGCACTCTACGTATAGCCGCCATGCCCGTGCTGATGAGCGGCGCTCTGCCGCGTTTCGTGGCCGGCTTCATGCGCGACAGGCCAAACCTTCACATTTCGCTTGCAGGTCCGCCGTCACATCTTGTGCTTGAAGCAGTAACTTCCGGACAGGCCGATCTCGGCTATGCAGAGGGTCCGTTTGATCAGCCCGGTTTTGATATCGAAATCATGAAGGTCGGGGCGGTCGTGATTATGCCAGCGCACCACCGGCTGGCCAGCCGGACCGTGGTTGACGCAGTCGATCTTGCCGGCGAGCCCATCGTCGGCACGGGCATGCACACTCTTTATCGGTCATGGGTTGATGCCGCTCTCGCCAATGTCCCGCATCGAATTGTCGTCGAGGCGTCGCTATCCCAGATCGCCTGTCTGCTGGTCAGCGAGGGGGTCGGGCTCAGCGTTGTCAGTCCTTATGCTGCAGAGGAGTTTCTCGGCCGTGGCCTTGTTGCGAAGACGTTTACACCCCGCATTGAGGCCGGCTTCATCTCGGTCCGTTCACGACAACGTCCGATGTCCGCCCTCGCCAGCGCCTTCCATGCGGAGTTTTTAGCACATGCCCGTCGATGGGGCTCCTAAGCCCCGAATTTGGACCGGAGAAATATAATACCTTGTCATAAATGCATGTTGATTCGAGCGTTGACGTTATGACTCTGGAGTGGGAGCTTCCAAGCCTTGTCGTAGCCTGGATCAGAAAATGCGTGAGCCGGATGTCTTAGTCGTTGGGGGCGGTCTTGTAGGGGCGTGTATCGCGTGGGGTCTGGCCAGGAAGGGCTTGCGTGTCACGGTTCTGGATGAGGGCGATATTGCCTTTCGCGCAGCACGGGCAAACTTCGGCCATGTCTGGGTTCACGGCAAAGGCATCGGCAAGCCGGAATATTCAAACTGGACCCAAGCCTCGGCTCTACTATGGCCGGAACTCTCTGACGAATTGAAGCGCGAAACGGGCGTGGATCCGGGCTTTACCCGGCCAGGAGGCTTTTACCTTTGCCTGTCGCAAACCGAATTGCAGCGTCGGGTCAATGCAATGACGATGCTACAGGAACAGCCGGGTATCGAGCTCTATCCCTACGAGATACTGGATCATCGACAAACAGAGGCTCAACTGCCCGGCATTGGGGGCGATGTGGTGGGGTCAAGCTATTGCTCTCTGGATGGCCATACCAATCCACTTCGCCTTTATCGTGCCCTGCACACAGCTTTTCGCAATCTCGGTGGGACGTATCTGCCCAATTGTCACGTTGATCGGATCATCTGCGAGAAAAATGCATTCACGGTCGTCGGTCCCTGGGGATCAATAAGCGCAGGGCGCGTCGTTCTTGCTGCCGGCCTTGGCAACACCCGCCTGGCGCCCATGGTCGCCCTTAGCGTCCCGCTTGTACCAAGCCGCGGCCAGATCATCGTGACAGAGAAAACCATTCCGTTTCTCCACTATCCGGTCGCCAATATCCGCCAAACCGATGAAGGCGGTGTGATCATCGGCGAAAGCAAGGAAGCGACCATGGATCATTTACAGCCCCGCACTGCCATCAGCGCCGTGCTGGCGGAAAGAGCGACGAGGATGTTTCCCATACTCGGCGAACTTGATGTCGTGAGAGTATGGGCAGCATTCAGGGTTATCACATCAGACGGTTTCCCGATCTATGAACAGTCGAGCCGATATCCCGGCGCCTTTGCGGTGTCATGTCATTCCGGCGTAACACTCGCCGCCGGACACGCCTATACCATCGCGGGCCACATTGCGCTTGGCGCATTTCCCTCCGCACTCTCCCTTTTTTCCTCGGAGCGCTTCGATGTTTCGGCGACTGCCTGATCAGGAAGGCGAAGCTGTCGCCTTCACCTTCGATGGACGACCGCTGACCGCGCTGCGTGGCGACAGCCTCGCTGCAGCTCTCGTCGCATCCGACATCGCGCACTTTCGGACCACGCCCGTTTCGGGAGTAGAGCGCGGACCGTACTGCATGATGGGCGTTTGCTTCGAATGCCTGGTGAGTATCAATGGCAGAAGCAACCGACAGGCCTGCCTGGTCACGGTTGAGGAAGGCATGCGTGTCGAAACGCAACGGGGAAAAGCTGTGTATCCGGAAAGGAAAGATACATGAGCGTGTGCCATTTGACCCGTGTTGGAAGTTTTGAGGAGGTCTATGATCTCCTGATCGTCGGCGCTGGACCGGCGGGATTGAGCGCAGCCATTACCGCCTCTGAACTCGGTCTCAAAGTGCTGCTATGCGATGAAAATGCCAGCCCTGGCGGTCAGATTTACCGCGGCGTCACGGAAGCAAGTTCGGCACAGAAGGCCCGTCTCGGTCGGGATTATGCTGCAGGCGCAAAACTAGTCGCCCGTTTCCTCGGGTCTTCCTCCTCCTATGCCCCGCGGACAGCAGTCTGGAGCGTGCTCCCGCTCGGGGCCGGTGCAAGAGAAGGAAATGGTCTGGAGGTTGGCATATCGCTTGATGGCGCCGCTCGCCTCATCATGGTCCAAAATGTTATTCTGGCGACCGGGGCTCTTGAACGTCCGTTTCCGATTCCGGGCTGGACGCTGCCTGGCGTTATGACAGCGGGCGCGGCTCAGATCGCGCTCAAAACCTCAGGGCTTGTGCCAAACGGACGGACCATCCTCGCCGGAACGGGTCCGCTTCTTTATCTTCTTGCTTCCCAGTTGATCGATGCAGGGGCACCCATTGCCACGTTGATCGATACCACGCCGGCAGGCAATCGCAGACGTGCCCTTTCATATGTCATCGATTTCGCGAGATCACCCTATGGCATGAAGGGCTTGAGGCTTTTCTCAAAGGTTCATCGACATGTTCGTGTCATTCATGGCGCGCATACACTCGCGGCGCGGGGACGCGACCGTCTGGATGAGGTGGTGATCACTCATCCAGGAGGGACGGAACGCCTTGCGGTTGATCTTCTCCTGTTGCACCAAGGCGTTGTTCCCAATCTCAATCTGTCGCTGGCGACAGGCTGCAATTATGGCTGGGATGAAACGCCGGCGACGTTTACCCCGGATATTGACGAATGGCGCATGACATCGATTCCGGGAGTTTTCATTGCCGGGGATGCAGGCGGGATTGTTGGTGCCGTGGCCTCGGCGTCACAGGGTGAAATAGCGGGGCTGTCGGTCGCTACGCGCATGGGCCGCCTCACAGAGGCACAGCGTGATGCACTTGCAGTGCCTGTAAGAGCAAGGCTTAAGAATGCACTTCGCGGCCGTGCGTTCATCGACACGCTTTTCAGGCCCGCCAAAGCTTTTCGCATTCCTGTGCATTCTGACACAATCGTGTGTCGGTGCGAAGAAGTCACGGCCGGCGGTATCCGTGACGCTGCATCTTTGGGCGTGGTAGGCCCCAATCAGATGAAGGCGTTCCTGCGCTGCGGAATGGGACCCTGTCAGGGCCGTCTCTGTGGTTTGACTGTTACGGAAATCCTTGCCGAGGAGCACGGAATTTCTCCGGCCGATGTGGGTTACTACAGGCTGCGGGCTCCTGTTAAGCCTGTAGCTCTGAAGGAACTGGCGGCGCTGCCGAAGACGGACGCCGCGGTGATGGCAGTGACGGGGTTCGTGGAAAAGCAGGGGTGAGCGCCATTGCTGAGTTCAACTGCGCGCACCCGGCGTTCCTGTATGCGATCCCCATCTCTCAGTAAATGACTGAGAGCCTCTACGGATAAAAACCCAGGATCGACTTGATCTCCAGATAATCTTCCATGCCTTCTATGCCATACTCCCGACCGTTCCCGGATTGTTTGTACCCGCCGAACGGCGCGTTGGGATCCCATGCCGGATAGTTGAGGTGCACCTGCCCGGATCGGATTTGGGCCGCCACAGTTCGCACGGTATCGGGATCCGATCCTTGTACATGGGCTCCGAGGCCATAAACGGTGTTGTTCGCAATTTCGATCGCCTCATCAATCGTGTCGTAAGGAATGATGGACAGGACCGGCCCGAAAATTTCCTGTTGGGCTATCTCCATTTCAGGATTCACATCCGAAAAAATCGTGGGTCGGACATAATAGCCGACTTCTAACCCATCGGGCCGCCCAGTCCCTCCTGCCACCAGTTTGGCACCTTCTGCAATGCCGACGGATATCATGTGCTGAACTCGATCAAACTGGGGACGATTGGCGACGGGACCATGTGTGCTCCGTTCCGACATCGGGTCGCCAACAACAACTTCAAGAGCTGCCGTTGATGCTAGTTTTTCGATATGCTCCTGCTGTGACCTCGGCACGATCATGCGTGTGGGCGCGCTGCATGACTGTCCCAGGTTCCTGAAGGCTGCAGCAACTCCAAGTGCGACAGCACGAGGCATCTCGGCGTCCGGGAGGATGATGTTCGGCGATTTCCCACCGAGTTCCTGCGCCACCCGTTTGACTGTCGGCGCAGCCGCCTGCGCAACGAGAACTCCCGCCCGCGTCGATCCCGTGATGGAAATCATGTCGACGTCGCGATGTGCCGACAGACTGGCGCCAACGACGGGGCCAGTGCCGTTGACCAGATTAAAGACGCCAGGCGGGAAACCCGAATCCTCAATCATTTCCGCAAACAGCAGGGCACTCAACGGAGACAGTTCACTTGGCTTCAGAACCACCGTGCATCCCGCTGCCAAGGCCGGGCCGACCTTGGCTGTTATCTGGTACAACGGCCAGTTCCAAGGCGTGATCAGGCCACAGACCCCGATAGGTTCGCGGGCAATCGCCGTGCTTCCCCGCTGAGATGTAAACGGGTAGGTTCTCGCATTTTCGCGGGCCACGCGGATATGTTCAGCGGCAAGCGGCACCTGCGTGTTTCGCGCGTAATTGATCGCGGCGCCCATCTCCATCGTCAACGCATGCGCTATCAAGTCTAATCGCTGATGGATCAGGACGTAGAGGTTGTCCAGAAGCGTCGCCCGGTCTGCCGGGCTGGTCCGCGCCCAACCCGGAAAGGCACGTCTCGCCGCTGACACTGCGTGTTCGACGTCCTCCTCGTTACCAAGTGGGATGTCGGCGAACTCACGTTCTGTCGCGGGATTGACGATGGATGCCCTGTCTCGGCCACGGGGATCGATCCATCTCCCGTCGATGTAGAACTCGTGCAGCCGTCCGGATTGTTTCAGGTGGGCTAGAGGTGAGTTCACGGCGTATTCCTTTCTGGAGACCGGGAGGCATGCGTGTCTCCGCCCCGTTTTGCGAGCAGGTGACGCGCGATGTAGAGGTCCTGCAACGACAAGCCGGAACTGTCGAAAATGGTGATCGCATCTGCCGAAGCGCGCCCTGGGCGTCGGCCGAGGAGGACATCACCCAGCGCCGTGATGTCCAGACCTGGAGCGGCATGCTGAAACTCACCAACGCTCCGAGCCTGTTCCGGCAGATCGCAGAACATGGCGCTACGCGCGAGCAGCGCGGGCGGCAACTCCTGTTTGCCGCGGGCATCCGATCCCATGCTGGAGATATGTGTTCCCGGACGGACCCAATCTGCCTCGAACAGCGGTGTCCGAGACGGGGTCGCGGTGACAATAATATCTGCTGCCTCACAGGCCTTTTGAGGAGAGGCGATCTCGGCGTTCAGGCCCTCTTGACGCAACGTGGTTCGCATATCTTCAGCTTGTTCGTTGTTTCGTGCAGCGATTATGACACGACGGAGCGATCGTACTCGTGCCAATGCCCTGCATTCATAGCGCGCTTGATGGCCCGCGCCGAAGATCGCAAGTGTTTCTGCATTCGGCCGCGCCAGCAAATCGGCAGCAACAGCATCGGCGGCCGCGGTGCGGTAAGCGTTCACTGTGCCTGCCTCCATCGCCACCTCGATCCGTCCGGTGTTCTGGTCGAACAACAGGATGAGCGAATTGTGCCGCGCAAGACCATTGTCTCTGTTGCCGGGCCAGTAAGAGCCGACTTTCAACCCGGCCAATTCGGAGGTTGCCGATGCCTTGACCGAAAATCGGTTCTGGGGCGAAGACCCGTGGCCGAGAACAACCGGAAAAGTCACGGTGCCTTCCTCACAGGCGGCGATAAGGGCTTCTTTTGCGGCATCAAAAGCCAAATCATGTGTGACGAGATTTGCGGATTCCATTTCGGAGACTAGCAGCATGGTTTTCTCCCTCACCATCCGCTGAAGCGCGGCCAATGGGCAAGCGGTGCGGCACTGTCGACCGGCAACACTTCATAGCCCGAGAATTGTGCACCGGTGGCGCAGGCATGATTGGGTAAAATGCGAAGCTGGCTCCCAAGCGCAAGATCGGGCAAACGAGCAAAACTGCCAGGCCTTAAACCCACGATGCCGTGCTCCTGGTTCGCCGCCTTGACGATGAGGTCGTCGAGCACGCGCCCCTGAATATCGCAAACGACACCATATCCCTGATCCACCACTTGGCTCGCAGTGCCCCGGTCACGCGATAGCGCCATCCAGCCGGCATCCACGATGATCCAGCCGCGCTCCTTCTGATGTCCTATCACGGTGGTCAGCACAGAAAGTGCAATGTCGTCCAATGTGCACACCCCGATGCCAGCCATGACGAGATCGAAGAAGGCATAGACACCGGCCCGGACTTCCGTAACGCCCGTCAGGTCACGCGCGAAATGGGCTGTCGGCGTTGACCCAACACTCACCGTTCGGCACGGCAGCCCCGCAGCTCGCAATGCCTCCGCTGCGGTGACGGCAGCCAGTCGTTCAACCTCGGCGAAGGCCGCTAATGCCTCGGCACCCACCGCGCCATAGCTTTCGCCTGCGTGGGTGACGACCCCGCGTAACTCCGCACCACCTTCGTGCAGGATGCGGCCGGTGGTGATCAATGCCGGATCATCGGGCCTTAGGCCAGAGCGATGCCCATCCGCATCGATTTCGATCAGCACTGGGATGACATCGTTGGCCTGTTGGCATGCTTTAACGACGTCCCGTGCCTGTTCGGGCGTATCCAGCACCACGGACAGGTCGCAACCACCGGCGCGGATCGCTAGCACCCGATCCATCTTCTGGGCCACAATACCCACGGCGTAGAGAATATCGCTGACGCCTGCAGCCGCGAAGATCTCTGCTTCTTTCAAGGTCGAAACAGTTGCGGGACCGTTTCCCCCCGGCAGAATGCGCCGGGCGGCATCGATGGATTTTACCGTTTTGAGGTGGGGCCGTATCGGGACATCGAGACTGTCAAGATGGCGTCCTAAGCGGGCGACGTTCCGCAACATACGGGCTTCGTCCAGAATAAGGGCCGGGGTGGGAATCGAGCTAATGGGGTCGGTTTTGCTCATGGTCTTCGATCCTTCCAAGTGAAGGCAACGTACCCGATCCACCATTCACTATCTATTTAACGAATTTACATGTTGCATTAAGGCAGATCTTATCATTCGCATCTCAAGCGAGAGCAGGTCGCAGGCTTCGCTCGGAAATCAGGATTTTTGTCTCGAAGCACAGGCCAAGCTGCAAGGGGCGTAAGATGCCTCTCAAAGCAACGTCTTCGAAGCCCACCTCAGTTCACACTCAACGATGGCTTCGCTTCAGAGGTCACCCAGCATGAAGTTCCGCGGCTATGGCCAAAGCATGTTAGCGCAAGCATGCAGTTTAAGGTCACAGGCAGCACGGTCCTCTTTGCTGGCACGTTAAAATCCGTGTTTCTTCGGCCGTGGTTCGGTCAGCAGGTAGACCGGGATCGCGAAGTCGAGCGACATGGCTAGGCCAAGCGAAAACGATGTGTTCTTGATCTGCGTTCTTTTACCCATTCTACAGTCTGAGCGTTGGCGTCTGCGTTGGTACTTTGGGAAAAGTTCGGCGGTCCAGCCGGGTTCAAGGCTCGCACGGGCAAGTGATTCTGCCCACGGTCCGCCGCGTCGTCATCGGAAAAAGCCATACGCGTCTGGCAAGGCCTAATCGAAGGCCAGCGGATCAAGGCCGTGGCGGCGAGCAACATCCGGGATCACGGCCGCCGGCGGCTCGCTTACGCCATGCCCAAGCAAGAAGCGGATGCCCGCGCCGCGCAACTCGTCGATGAAGGCCCCGACGCGTGCGTCGTCTGGAGGCATTCCGAGCCGGGCTGCCACTTCGCGACAGAGGCCGGCTGCATGGGCGGCGACAGCACGCTTCAGGTCACTCTCCTCATCAACCTCCAGCACGATTGATAGGAAGAAGCGCATCCGCTCCGGCGCGAAGAACAGTGAGGACAGCATGGCGCCCAGAGTAGGCTCAGTGCCGCCGTTGCGCTCCGCGGCCCGCGCGTGTGAAGCTTCCAGAAGAGCGACGTAGAGATCAGCCTTTCGCGGGAAATAATAGGTGAGATGCGACTGTCTCAACCCGGCGATCTTTGCGATTCTCGGCTGAGTGAGGGCCTTCATCCCGTCGCTCTCGATGATGTCGAGCGACGTGTTGAGAATGAGTTCTCTTTTGTCTTTGTGAGAAGCGTCCACAATGTCTCTCCGGCCCGGCGGTTCAGCCGTTGTTCTAGTCGTCGCGTCGTCGTTCTGCAACGACACCGGTATAGCTGGCCGCCTGAAAAAACGTTTCGCCACACGTGAAGCCGGTATGGGCAAGTAGGTCGGCCAGCCTCTTGCGAGGAATGCGATGCCATTCCTTGTCCATCCGCTGGCAGATGGCATCCACACCCTCTGAGGCATGTCCGCGGCCCTCCAGCCAGCGGCGCAGTACGCGGTCGTCAGCCTCGGGCGAGGGATCGAGAAGAAGAAGTGGGGCACCGGGGATGAGACGTCGTGCTATTCCGCCAAGAAAGGACGCCTTTGCACCATCATCCGGCAGGAAATGCAGCACCAGAGAGGCCGTGGCTGCGTCATGCCTGACTTGAGGCGCATCCTTAAGGAAGCCATGGATGAATTCGGTACGGTGGTCGATGCCGGCGTGTTGCAGACGCCGGCGTGCCTTCGCCAGCATGGCGGCAGAAGGTTCGACAGCCGTAAAGCAGGCCTGCGGAAAAACGCTTGCCAGCGCCAGGATTTCAGAGCCGGTGCCGCAACCGGGCACAAGGATCGTACCTTGCGGATCGATGCGTCCGAAGAGCGTGCAGCCGAAAAGAGCAAGTGCCAGCGCGTAGCCTGGAACGAGGTTTTCGATGCGTTCGTCGTAGTCGACAGCAGCGTGGTCGGGAAAGACGGTCATGATTTCTCCCTTACTCCGAGGCCGATGATGAGTGCGGCAAGCATAAGGATGACAGACGCTGCACCCGGCGCCAGCGGCGACAATCGATGAAGTGCTGCGCCCGCTACCGGGCCAGCCGCCATGGCGAGTCCCTGCGCGACGGCGTTGACGCCCGCTGCACGACCTTGCGCATTCATACCTGCCTTGATGCTGATGAGGGCTAGATTGCCCGGAAGAAGAATGCCAAGTGCGCCGCCCAGGACGAGCAGCGACGCGAATAGCGCGGCCGGGGTGGTTGCCAACGTTACGCCTGCCAACGACAGAACGCCGGCTGCAGCCCCGATCCGGATCAGATGATGCGGCGGCCGCCTCAACTTGCCAATGCCGAAGGTCTGGGTCAGCGCCATGACGATGGCCGCACCCATAAGGGCTGCGCCGCCACTCGAGATCGCATCTGGCCGCGACAGGTCCATGCTGTCCTCAAGTCTCAGCGCCGTGACGTGCTGCATGATTGCGTAGACGCAAACGCCGATCAAGGTGATGGCAAGGCCAGGAGCGATACGCCGCATATCAAGGTGCGGATACGACAGTGACTGCGCCATCGCCGACGTGGTTCGGTCGGTAACCTTCGCGAAAACAAGGCCGAACCCGAAGAGAACAAGCGTTGCCAAACTGACGAGCGCCACGAGCGGATGAGTTCCGCCGACAACGAACGCGAGGCCCGCGCCGAGAATGCCACCGATACCGTAGGAAGCGCCGAGCAGGCCCATGCCTTCAGCGCGGTTTTCGGGCGCAGTTCGGTCGGCCATCCACGCCTGCGCCGCGGGTAGCAGGCCGGCCGATAGCATCGACTGGGCTGCCCGCGCAGCAAACAGAAGGATAAGCGCGGGGATGCGGTCAAGCGCTTCGTCTATTCTGAACGAGATAACGATCGCTATAAGGAGCGGGCCGAGCGCCGCACCGGCGAGACCGATCAGCAGAACGGGTTTCCGGCCGGCTCTTTCACTGATCTTTCCCCAGGCTGGGGCGAAGAGGACGAGAAAGAGCGCGGCGCTGCTGAGCAGCAAACCAGTTTCGAGTGCATCGAAGCCGAGATCCCGTCCCAGTGACGGTAGGAGGACGAGCAGAAAGGCTTGCGCCGCGGCATTGGCGGCGAGCGCGGCAAGCAAAGGCAGCACCTCCAGACGGAAACTTTTCTTCGTTCTCATCAAAACTTCACCCGCGCGCTGAGCGAAAGGGTACGCCCTTCGCCCGCGATGCCTGCGAAAACAGGCGAGCCAGTGGTATTTGTGCCGGCCTGAAAGGCGGAGGTCACGTATTTCTCGTCGAAGATGTTTTCGACGGCGGCCGAGATCTGCCAATGCTCGCCCTGCCAGCCGGCGCGCAGATTGGCGATGTCGTAGCTGTCAAGCGCCCGGCTGTTGGCGGGGTCGATCGCGCGGCTGCCCGTGTAGCTCCATTCACTGCGCAGATACACCTCTCCAGACTGCGCGCCCAGGCTCAGCGCACGGCGATACTCCGCGTGCAGCATGGTTGTGAAGGTGGGAGCATAGGGCACATCGTTGCCCCTGATGAGGGCGTTGCCGCCGGTTATCTCGGCATTGAGCAGAGAAACACTTCCGCCGAGACTGACAGCCTCTGTGGGCCGGACTATGGCTTCCAGTTCCGCGCCATAACTGCGCGTGTCGGCGTTCTCCACGGAGAAGCGGCCGAACACGGGGTTGAAGGTGAAGAGCTGTTCGTTCTTCGTGTCGTTATAGAAGACGGAGGTTGATAGATCGAGCCAACCGCCGAGATCGCCAGCCTTGAGGCCCGCTTCATAGGACCATGTTTCGGCACTGTCGAAGGGGCTGAGCGGCAAACCGAGCGACGCGAACTGGTTGTAGAACAGATATCCCCCGGTCTTCTCCCCGCGCGCGATGGTTGCGAAAGCGGTGACTTCGTCCATTACTGCGTAGGTCAGCCCGGTGCGGCCGGTCGGGAAGAGGTAATCCTCTCTGCCGCCTTCGGCGAAACGGGCAAGGGCGCCTTTACGGCCGAGAAAAACTCCGTCAAATGTCTTCTGCTCATAGGTCAGGCGCAGACCGCCGATCCAGTTCATGCGCTCGGTAATGGGTACGGTTACTTCGCCGAAGGCGGCGAGATTGGTTGTGTCGATCTGACTCTGATAGGTGCCATTGTCGATGGCAAGGCTGGTGATGTCCGTGGTGGAATCGAAATACGAGTAAAGGCCGCTCACTCCGGCGACCCAGCGGGTGCCGCCATCCGTTTCCCCGTCCAGCCGGAATTCTTGGTTGAACTGCCTGCTGCGTTCATCGATACGGCGCACGTTCAGGCCCGGCGTCTGCAGCATGAAGCCCGGAGCACCCGTTTGGGCGCTTCCCAGAAAACCGTCGACGATGTCGGCGTCCAGTTGCGTATCATAATACGAGTACCCTGAGAGAACGGTAAAATGCGCCTCTTCCAGGTCACGCTCATATTTGGCCGAGAAGGTCGCCGTCTGACCTTCCAGTTCGGGAAGCGGGTTGAACGCGTTGCGCGGAAAACCCGGATCATCAAGCCAGACCCCGGTGCTTGGGTTTTGCCGGTCGCGGCTCAAGGTTCCATTAAGCGTGAGTGTTCCCAGATCATCGAAATTGAAGAGAAGCTTACTGGAAAGTGAACCATAGGTTCGGGCGCGCAGGACGTCTTGCGAAGACGACACGATGCCTGGCGCGGACCAGAGGATATTGGCGAGATCTCCGTCGAAATCCCTCAGCCGCCCGGAGAGCCGTCCCGAGATCATGTCGTTGATCGGGCCTTCGACGGTAGCGTCGATTTCCTTACGACCGTTCGATCCGTAAAGGACGCCGGCATTGCCGCCGAAGGTGTCCGCGGGGTCGGCGGTGACGATGTTGACGGCGCCAGCCTGGGAGTTCAGCCCGAAATGAGTGCCTTGTGGTCCGCGCAAAACCTCGATCCGCTCGACGTAGCCGAAAGGCATGTCGAACATGCGAGCAGGCACGGGAACGCCGTCGATGTAGTAATTCACTGAGGGCGAGATCAACGCCGATGATGAGCCAATCCCGCGAATGTTGACGAGATTAGAGAAGGGCAGACCGGTATCAGCATGGTTGAAACCCGGAACGCCGCGCGCCAGCGCCTGCGTGTCGCCGACATCCTGCTCGCGCAGCGCTTCGCCCCGCCGGGGTGACACGGAGAATGGCACGTCCTTGGCCTCTTCTTCGATGTTGCGCGCGGTGACAGTAATAGGTTCCAGAAGAGTTGTGCCTGTTTCCGGCACAGGCTGAGCGTTTGCCCTATCTGCCTGGCTAACGAAGGCGATGCATTGGAGTGCCGCTCCCAGGATGATCCACTGCGCTCGGCTGCGAGATTGATGTTCGTCCCGACTATGCACATTTTTCTCCAAAATTGGTTGGTTACCAGTCAAATCGCATAATCAAGTTCGTTGATATTGGCAATAGGTGAGATCAAGATTCCACTTTATGCCTCGCCATCGAAAAGGCACTCCTTGAGAGACTTAGAGCGGTGAGTCTCCGGATTTCTACCAAGAGTTGGCTTATAGAATTGGGAACAGGAAGGGAGAAAGCGGTCGCCAACGTGTTCGCAAGCAATCCTCTGCCAGTGGCGATCCCCTGCCATCGCGCAACAGAGAGCGACGGCTCCGCCTTCCGCTACACTTGGGGGATTGATCGTGAATATGAGTTCCTAAGGAGGGAACGAGTCGTGGTTGCGGACCGCTAGTCGCTTCTACTGACGGCGGGTCGACAAGCCAGCCGGGGCCGCATCCGTAATAATCGAAAGCAGCGCGGCAAGTTTGGACTTCCTGCGAGCCACGTCGGCCAAAGTGTACCGGTCGAATACGCCTACAAACGCCGCCGTCGCCTCTTTGAGAACGACGGGAAGGCCGCACGCAGGCGCGATGATGCATCCATCGCAGACGAAGAGGTCTGTCAGCTTCTCGGTGTGGCGGAGGATCGATCCGAGGTTGATCTGGTCAGCGGGCCGCGCTAGTCGAATGCCGCCCTTTCGACCTCGGACCGCCTCGATGAAGCCCGCGCTGGCAAGATCCTGGACGACTTTCATCAGGTGATTCTGGGATATGTCGTAGATGGCTGCAACCTGCCTGATTGACGTCAGGTCATCATCTTTGGCCGCAAGATGAATCATCACGCGCATCGCGTAGTCGCTGTAGAGCGAGAGCTTCAAAAAAGATTTCGTCACGGTCGATCCGTGCACCCCATTCGATTAGTGCAGAAGCGCAAGCGGCGCTGTCTCGCCTGTTGGATGACGACGGCAACCCTATTAACGCACGCCCACTTCGGCGGCCGTGATATTATGGTCAATAATGCTGGCGTCCTTTTCGCAAGTGATTTCTCCACGCAGCCACTGGAGGAGATCGATCTGCAGCTGAGGGTCAATGTTCGGGGTTTCTTTCTGATCACCCATGCAGCGCTGAAATATATCCCTAACGGAGGTCGCATCATCAGTAGCGGCAGCAATGCGGGTCTGGTTGTGCCGTTCGCGGGGATCGCGGTCTATGCCGCCACCAAGTTTGCGCTGGAAAGCTTCACGCGCGGTCTCGCACGTGAAATGGGCTCTCGTGAACTTACCGACAATCTGGTTCGACCAGGTCCGCTTGATGCTGACATGAACCCTGCCGGTGGCCCGCTCGCAGCCGCTAGTCTGCCAAACCTGTCGATTGCTCGATATGGTAAAACCGGAGAAGTCGCAGAGGCCGTCGCCTTTCTCGCGGACCCCGGTGCAGCCTACATCACCGGTTCAGGCATTCTCGTCTACGACGGCATCAGTGCCTGAGCATCGATACGGGCGGTGTCTCGCCGCTCAATCCTGTAGGTGATAAAGCGAAATTTGGGCGCGTATGGGCTGCGGAGTTCCCTCCGTGATGCGGTCCGCTCAATCTCAGCTTATCAAACGATAACGGCTTTCGGCTCCAGAAACGCCTCAAGACCGAACACGCCGTATTCTCGACCGATCCCTGACTGCTTGAATCCGCCAAAGGGCGCGAGCGGCTCATGCGGCGCGCCGTTGATGACCACCCGCCCGCTGTCCAGTCGATCCGCAAGCGCCTGCATGTGCCCGAGATCGTTACCATGCAGATAGGCCTGGAGGCCGTACGGGGTGTCATTGGCGATGGACACGGCTTCGTCTTCGTCACGGTAGGCGATGACCGAGAGGACCGGACCAAAGATCTCCTCGCGTGCGATCCTCATGTGGTTGTCCACGTCGAAAAAGATCGTCGGCCTCGCAAACCAGCCACGATCCAGACCGGCGGGTCGCCCAATACCACCGGTCAGGACACGGGCGCCTTCTTGCGTTCCCAGTTCGATGTAGGACTGGACGCGATCGTACTGCTTGCGGCTCACCATCGGCCCGATCATCGCGTCGGGATCATTGGGAGCGCCGACCTTGAGCGTCTCGATCTCCTGCTTCAGCCGGACCAGGACGTCATCGAGCAGCTGGCTCGGAACCAGAATGCGAGTGCCGGCGATGCAGGCCTGACCGCTGTTGATGAAGCCCATCCGCAGTACGGCAGGAATGACAACGTCAAGATCGGCATCGTCGAGGATGATGTTCGGCCCCTTGCCGCCAAGTTCCAACGTGACGCGCTTGAAGCTCTCGGCCGCGTTTCGCATGATTTCCCTACCAACGGCGCTTGAGCCCGTGAAGGTCACCTTTGCTATGTCTGGATGCCGGCTGAGTTCCGCGCCAACGACATTGCCATACCCGTTGACGATGTTGAAGACACCCTTCGGCAGACCCGCTTCATGCAGGCATTCCGTCAGGATCTGCGTCTGGATTGCACTCATCTCGCTCGGCTTGATGACGATGGTCGAACCGGCGGCGATCGCGGTTGCGAGCTTCGAGGCGATGAAACCGATATTACTGTTCCAGGGGGTGATGGCCGCGGCGACACCAGACGGCTGCATGACCACGCGGGCGCGGCCAATCTGGCGCTCGAATTCGTAGTCCTCCAGAACGGACGCCATGGTAAGAAAGCTAGAGGCAGCATGGGGAATGGCGAACCGTGTGAAGGTCTGCGGAGCGCCATATTCGAGCGACATCGCTTCGGTGAGATCGGTAACACGCGCGCCGACCACGGCGTTCAAGCGCTTCAGCATCTCGATGCGCTCGGCCTTCGACGTGCGTGAGAACGAGGGAAAGGCGCGCTTCGCAGCGGCAATGGCTTCTTGTGCATCTTCTACGCCGGCGAGCCGGACCGTGCCGATCTTCTCCTCCGTGGACGGATTATGGAGATCGCTCGTTTCGGTGCCCTTTGGCGTGATGAACCGACCCTCGATGTAGATCTTGTCGATGTTGCGCATTTGAAACTCCTTTCGACTGTCAGGCTTATCTGGCATTTCTCCATTGTCCTGATAAGCTCGCGAAAATCGCTCAGCCTGATAAGGGATTACGGACAATGATGCGTGGCTCCCTCGCCGAACTCGAAGCTGTTCTCGCTGTGTCTTCCAGAGGCGGGTTTCGGGTTGCAGCGCGCGAGCTTGGGATCTCGTCGTCCTCGCTCAGCCAGCAGATCGCTACGCTGGAGGCGCGCATGGGCGTCAGACTGTTCAACCGCTCTACGCGGAGTGTGGTCCTCTCCGCCGCAGGCGAGCAATTCGTGGCGAGCGTCGGTCCTGCGCTGGAGGCAATTCGCAACGCCGTTGAGAATGTCAACGAGCATCGTGCGGAAGCCACCGGTACCCTGCGCATCAACACATCGGTGGGTGCGACCCGGATGATCCTGGCGCCGCTGATCCTGGAATACATGCGGAGAAACCCGCAGATGTCGGTGGAGATAGTAACCGAAGGCGCGCTGGTCGATGTCAATGCCAAAGGTTTCGATGCCGGGATCAGGATTCGGGAAGCCGTTCCGCCCGACATGGTCGTGGTCCCAATCGGCGACAGCGTCCGCCCGGCCATCGTTGGTTCGGTCGAATATTTCCGTCAGCATGGAAAGCCGCAGGTCCCTGCAGATCTTCAGAACCACGAGTGCATTCGGGCGAGAATGGCGAGCGGCACGCTCTATCGCTGGGAGTTCGAAAAGCGAGGAAAGAGCTTCATGCTCGACGTTCCTGGCAAGCTCACGCTCGACGACAGCGACCTGATGCTCCGGGCGGCTCGGGAAGGAGCCGGACTTGCCTATCTGAATGAATGGCAGGTATTGGAGGACGTCGTTGCTGGAAGGCTGGAGCAGGTTCTTGCCGACTGGACCCCACCCTATCCGGGGCTCTGCCTCTATTATCCCGGAAGACGAAATATCCCCGCCAAACTGCGGCGGTTCGTCGATCTCATCAGGGACGTTCGGCGAGGCAGCCACATTGAGACCTTGCCTGAGGGCTGAGGCATCTCTCGCCAACTCTCCGGTAACCAGGAGGCTTTAAGGCCCATCCGTCACGCTCACCACGCGGACCGGCTCCAGACACTGTTGCGTCCAGCGTAACGGTGCACTGTCAAAGATGAGTATTCAGCACGCTGATCGCCCGTTGCATCCTTTGCGCATGGGATCGGGAACGGACCCGACCTTCAATCAGGAGCGATCACATGAAACTTTATCACCATCCGCTGTCAGGCCACGCGCACCGTGCCCGGCTTTTCCTCTCGCTGATCGGGCTCCCCCACGAGCTGGTCGAGGTTGATCTGAAGGCTGGCGCCCACAAGCAGCCCGACTTCCTCAAAATGAATCCCTTCGGGCAAGTACCGGTGCTTGCGGATGGCGATGTCTTCATTTCCGACTCCAACGCGATCCTGGTCTACCTCGCCAAGAAGGCAGGCCGGACGGAATGGCTTCCGGAAGACGCAAAAGGGGCGGCTGAGGTCCAGCGCTGGCTTTCGGTTGCGGCAGGCGAGATCGCTTACGGACCGGCTGCTGCCCGCCTGGTGACTGTCTTCGGCGCCAAGTTTAATCCGGAAGAGGTCATTGGCCGTGCACACACCATCCTTGGCCGGATCGAGAGCCAGCTAGAAGGGCGGAAATGGCTGGTGGGCAATCACCCGACGATCGCCGATGTCGCGATCTACAGCTACGTCGCGCGCGCCCCGGAAGGCAATGTCGACCTCAGCGCCTATCCGTCCGTGAACGCTCTCTTGCGTCGGGTCGAACAACTTCCGGGCTTCGTCGACTTCGTCAAAACGCAGGTCGGCCTTGCCGCCTGAACCTCGACAGGGTGTGCGATACGTCGCGCGCCCTTCGCCTCTTTCCCCTGGAGAACGCAGATGTCCATGACCCTCACAAAACTGCCGACGTGGCATGAAGGCGAGACCTTTATCCAGGAAAAGCTCGGCGTAAAGGAACGCATGGCCTCAGTCGGTCAGCGTGTAATTCGCGATTTCATGCCGGACCAGCACCGGGATTTTTATACGCAACTGCCGTTCATCGTCCTTGGCAGTGTCGACCGGGCCGGAGACGCCTGGGCCACGTTCGTGGAAGGTGAGCCGGGGTTCATGTCGTCACCTTCGCCCGTCGTGCTCGACATTGCTTCCCACCGCGATCCGAGCGACCCGGCAAGCGAAGGATTGGCGGACGGCTTGCCGATCGGTCTCCTCGGCATCGAGATGCACACACGTCGTCGCAACCGCATGAATGGTTTTGTCTCGACGATCGACGGCGGCTTCCGCGTCGATGTCGACCAGAGCTTCGGAAACTGTCCGCGCTACATTCAGCTGCGCGACTTCGCGTTTGAGCGTCAGCCGGGAGCACCGTTCCAGGGTGAGGTGGAAGAACTGGCTGGGCTCGATGATCAAGCACGCGCGATCATCCAGGAAGCCGATGCTTTTTTCGTTGCGTCCTATGTGGATCGCGAAGATCGACGTCAGGTGGATGTTTCCCATCGCGGCGGCAATGCCGGGTTTGTCCGCATCGGCGACGATGGCGTCCTGACGATCCCCGACTTCGATGGAAACCTCTTCTTCGCAACGCTCGGCAACATCCTGCTAAACGGGAAAGCAGGACTTCTGTTCGTGGACTTCAACTCGGGCGACATGTTGCAGATGACCGGGACAGCCGAAGTCATTTTCGACTCGCCGGAGATCGCCGCTTTCCAGGGCGCCGAGCGGTTCTGGACGTTCAAGCCGACGCGCATTGTTCGCCGCCGCAACGCATTGGCTTTGAGATGGGTTTTCCAGAAGGACGGCTGGTCGCCGAGCTCCCTTATGACAGGGAGCTGGAGCCAAGCGGCCGACCGAATTCGTGCCGCGGAGCTTGCCACGAGCTGGCGGCCAATGACCGTTACTGCGATCGTCGATGAAAGCTCGACGATCAAGTCTTTCCATCTGCTGCCTGGCGACGGCGCCGGGCTCCTCCCTCACGTGGCCGGTCAGCATCTGCCAATTCGTATCAACTTGCCCGGCGACGATAAGGCGGTCATCCGCACCTACACGCTTTCTGTTGCGCCTTCCGATGGGATCTACCGCATCAGCGTGAAGCGCGATGGTCGGGTATCTCAGTTCCTCCATGATCGCATCGCCGTTGGCGATGTCTTCGAGGTGCGCGCGCCGGCCGGAGACTTCAGCATCGACGCCCGGTCGACCCGTCCGGCGGTTCTTCTCGCAGGCGGCGTCGGCATCACGCCGCTGCTCGCGATGCTCCGTCATATCGTTTATGAGGGGCTCCGCAAGCAGCGTGTCCGCCCGGTCACCTTGTTCTACGCGGCGCGCTCCAAGGCAGATCGACCTTTCGACAAGGAGATAGCGGACCTTATCGGTGCGACAAAGGGGGGCGTGCGTTTGGTCAGGGTGCTCAGCGACACCACGGATGCTAAAGAGGGCAGGGGTTACGACGCTGCGGGGCGGATCGATATGGCGATGCTGACGCGGTTTCTCCCCTTCAACGACTATGATTTCTATCTCTGCGGACCTGCCCAGTTCACGCAGGAGCTCTATGACGGGTTGCGGGCTTTCAACATCGCTGACGATCGTATCCAGGCGGAAGCCTTCGGTCCGTCGTCGCTCATCCGCACGGGGCTTGCTGCACCAGCCATGATATCTCCCGCCGCGCAGCCGTCGGATAAACCGGTGCCGGTCATATTCACCATCTCCCTGAAAGAAGCACGGTGGACACTTGGTTCCGGCACTCTCCTGGAGTTCGCCGAGGCGCGAGGCCTCGAGCCAGAATTCAGTTGCCGCGAGGGCAATTGCGGGACGTGCCGGACGAAGCTCGAAAAGGGTGCCGTCGCTTATGTCAAGCAGCCCACCGCGAAGATCGGCGCCGACGAAGTGCTGCTCTGCTGCGCCGTTCCAGCCGAACAGGAAGGCGGCCTGCAGCTCGCTGTCTAGGGGGGTGATTGCTGCGTTCAGCGTAACAGTCCCTTGTCCCCTTTCGATCTTCAGCGATCAGTTCCGCTGGATCATATTCAATCTGAAGAGAGCAACGTCTCTCTCAACCGAAAAGGAGAATACAATGTCACGCATTCCTACCCCGGTCACCATCGTAGACGCTCCGGAAGCCTCTCGCCCGATCCTCGAGACCATCCAGAAGCAGATCGGATCCGTTCCGAACATTTTTCGGCTGGTTTCCAACAGTCCTGCCGCATTGACGGGCTTGACCTCGCTTCAGGGCGCACTCGGTAAGGGCAAGCTCCAGCCTGCCACGCGCGAACGCATCGCGCTTGCGATGGCTGAAGCCAACGGCTGTGACTACTGCCTGTCCGCCCACACCTTCACCGGCACGAAACTCGCCAAGCTCGACGCAAGCGAGATTGCCGCCAACCGCCGCGGCACCTCGAACGATCCCAAGGCAGCCGCCGCAGTGGAATTTACCCGGGCACTGACGGTGGCTCGTGGTTCCGTCGCGCCAGCGGAAATCGCCAAGGTTCGCGATGCCGGCAACAGCGACGCGGAAATCGTCGAGATCATCGCCCATGTCGCACTCAACACCTTCACGAACTATGTGAATGAGGCCCTCGACACAGAGATCGACTTTCCCCGCATCGATCGCGCAGCTGCGTAATGCTTGGCCTGGAGGCGGTGCTGGACGTACCGCCTCTCGCCCCACGACCATCAACCTCAGAGGAACTTTTCATGTCCCGTCCCCCGCTTCCCCCATTCACCAGAGAGAGCGCCATCGAAAAGGTCCGCCTTGCCGAAGATGGCTGGAATAGTCGCGATGCTGCAAAGGTAGCACTTGCCTACACGCTCGATACGCGCTGGCGCAACCGCGCCGAGTTCGCAAAGAACCGCGCCGAGGCGGAGGCCTTCCTGACCCGCAAGTGGAACAAGGAGCTCGACTATCGCCTCATCAAGGAACTCTGGGCTTTCACCGGCAATCGTATCGCCGTCCGGTATGCCTATGAATATCGCGATGACAGCGGCCAGTGGTTCCGCGCCTATGGCAACGAGAACTGGGAATTTGCCGAGGATGGCCTGATGCGGGAACGTCATGCCAGCATCAACGAACACCCGATTGCCGAAGCAGACCGAAAGTTTCGTTGGCCGCTGGGCCGTCGGCCCGACGACCATCCGGGCCTCAGCGACTTCGGCTTCTAAGACCTTAACCCGAGGAGATGAAACAATGGGTGGGTCGCCAATCGATCCTCGCGTAAGGCTTTCGATAGAGCTGGCCCACACGGGGTACAATGCGAGCAGGCCTCTGCTCGCAAAACAGGAAGAAGCCGGCCGTGCCCTTGGCATGACCGGCGCCGAGATGGACGTGGCAAGGCGCGGTTCAAGCTTCGACTTCCATACGTCGATCGCTGTGTCACTTGCTCTGGATGCCTGTCGCGAAACGCGCCAGCGCGCAATACGCGCTGGCATTTCCGAGGAAACCTGCGAGGAAATAGAATGCCTCGCACTTTCTCTTCGTGCGCAGACCGCCTGAACCTCAGTTGCCTCTTGAGGCTTCGGTCCCGAGCACTTAAGGTGCTGGAAACAAACGTGATTGGGGACGCGGATGGATCGGTGGCAGGCAATGAGGATCTTTGTAAAGGTCGCCGAAACCGAAAGTTTCGCGGATACCGCACGCCAGATGTTCATGAGCGCACCGGCTGTCACACGTGCCGTTGCCTCGCTCGAAGACCTGATTGGCGCGCGCCTCCTGGTGCGAACCACCCGCTCGGTGAAGATGACCGAAGCTGGCGTTCGTTATTTTGAAGACTGCCGCCGGATCCTTGCCGATATCGCCGAAGCAGAGGCGGCTGCTGGCGGTTCCTACGCGACGCCGGCAGGAACTCTATTTATAACCGCGTCAGCGCTCTTCGGACAAATGTTCGTCCTTCCGATCGTGACGGAGTACCTCGACACCTATTCGACGATGAAAGCAAAGACGCTGTTCATCGATCGACCGGTCAACATCGTGGAGGAAGGGATCGATGTCGCTGTGCGTATCGGCCATCTCCCGGATTCAAATCTCTCTGCCGTCAAGGTAGGCAGTGTGCGTCGCGTCATGTGCGGTTCGCCGAAATATTTCGAGCGCTACGGCGTTCCGAAATCGCCAGACGATCTCAAAGACCACCGCATCGCTGCATCAACCGCCGCCTGGGCCTCACCGGAATGGAAGTTTGGCAACGATCTGCGCGTATCCGTGGATGCGGCTCTGCAATGCAATACCAACGAAGCAGCGATACAGTCCGCGCGTGAGGGATGGGGTCTGACCAGGGTTCTCAACTATCAGATCGGTCCAGCCCTCGTCGCTGGAGAACTGCAGATCGTTCTCAGCGAGTTCGAGGAACCCGCTTTGCCAATTCATATACTCCATCCTGAAGGACGGCATGCTCCAGCAAAGGTCCGCGCCTTCGTCGATATGGCTGCAAACAGACTACGCGAGAACCGGCTTTTGAATTGATATTTGGCTTTCAAGGCTCAAATAGTGGGCAATCAAGTCGCTCTTGGCACGATCATTCCGTCACACTCATATCGTCAGATGCAATAATCCCTTGTCTAATATGGACATTCTCCCTCCAGGCAGAAAGAGCGATGGTGGTCGCAGGCAAGAAGCCGCCCGCAACCACTCCTGAGGAGAACCGAAATGTCTCGTACTCTCGCCGTACTGCTTCTCGCATCCGCCAGCATCTTTGCTTCCGCTCCAGCCACGATAGCCTTCGTCGAAACACCCGCCGCCACGCACCAGGCGCCTGCAACGATCCATAATCGCTCCATGAAGATCGATGGCGTCAACGTTTTCTATCGCGAAGCCGGCCCCGCAGACGGCCCCGTCGTCGTTCTGCTTCACGGCTTTCCGACATCGTCCCACATGTTTCGCAACCTGATCCCGTTGCTCGCAGATCGCTACCGCGTAATCGCCCCTGACTATCCGGGCTTCGGCCAGAGCGATGCGCCTGATCACACAAAATTCGAATATTCCTTCGGCCACTATGCCGATATCGTCGATACGCTGCTGACCAAGCTCGGTGCTACCAAATATTCGATGTATGTGATGGATTACGGTGCACCTGTCGGCTACCGGCTGGCGCTCAAGTATCCCGACCGCGTCACCGGCCTGATCGTCCAGAACGGCAATGCCTATGATGAAGGCATTCGTGATTTCTGGAACCCGATCCGCGCCTACTGGACGTCGGGCGCGAAGAAGGATCGCGAAGCGCTCGACGTGCTTGTCGCGCCTGCAACGACCAAGTTCCAGTATACCGATGGCGTCAGGGACCTGACCCGCATCAGCCCCGACAACTGGGTCCACGACCAGGCTTTGCTCGATCGGCCTGGCAACAAGGATATACAGCTCGACCTGTTCTACGACTACCGCACCAACCTGACTCTTTATCCGCAGATTCAGGCCTTCTTCCGCGACCGCAAGCCGCCGACGCTGGTCGTCTGGGGCAAGAACGACCAGATCTTCCCGGAAGAAGGCGCGCATCCCTATCTGCGCGATCTTCCCGAGGCTGAGTTCCATCTGATCGACACGGGACATTTTGCGCTTGAAGACAAACTGGATGAGATGGCGCCATTGATCCGGAGCTTCCTCGACCGCAATATCGCCAAGTGAAACGCCGCTTGCTTCCCGCAACTGCCAAAGTGGTTGCGGGAAGCCTCACCCGTCAGTAGCCTTCGATGTCGCAGTGGCGACGTCACGTTGTTTCATCAACGCCCGGAAAGGGGGGTGTCTGTGAACGCAGGCGGTTGCGCCGAGCGACCGCGACGCGGATATTTGCTTCAGCGTCCAGACGGAGCTTTGCGGAGAGGAGAAACTGAGCAATCCACTACAGCCGTCCCCACCCAGCAGATGCCTTTCTGACAGATTCCGCTTTTCCTGACGAGGCCGGGCCGCCGATATGAAGACATGCCATCCAATGATACTCACAGCCCGGATTGCGGAGCATGACCTTGTTCCATTCGATCTGCTTCGCCAGAAACATTTTCCGCCAGAGAGGAATTTTTTACGGGCGCATCTGACGATGTTTCATCGGCTGCCGGGCGAACATGTCGAGACGATCGTAGAAAGCCTTCAGTCCGTTGCGAAGAAGACGCGCGCGATTTCCGCCCGCATTAGCGGCATCCGTCATCTAGGGGCCGGTGTTGCTTTCGCGATTGACAGTCCTGACCTGAACGCGATTCGCAATGCCCTGCGCGCTGATTTTGTTCATTGGTTGGGGTTGCAGGACATGCGGACCTGGCGGCCGCATATTACGGTTCAAAACAAAGCCCCCGTTGCCCAAGCAAACAGGCTTCATCGTGAACTTACCGACAGTTTTTGTCCGCACGACATCAAGATCGTGGGGCTCGATCTTTGGCGGTATCTTGGCGGCCCTTGGGCAAGCCAAGCTACCGTGCCGCTCGTCGAGTAGGTCACTATAACTGTCAGGGCTCTTAAGCTGCCTTGGATCGAACCGGGAATATTTGGCTTAGAGGAATTCCGGATTGCTGCGCATTCCATTGCGAACAGGAGCCACAAAGAAAAACCTGCCACGGAACCGCTTGCGTGGGAGAAAATTCGGCTGGCAGCTAAGGGATTGTCCGCCTCGATAAAGGCGAAGACGGCCTCTCGATCAATCTGACAACGCAAACGCTGATCAGGTAAGCTTTACGACTTTCGAGTCAACATCTGACGCCGATGGGCACATTGGATTTTCAACGTTGGCGGCAGACGCGTCTCCCAATCCTCTGCCTCTAAGCCTTGAGTTGCCATGTAGATCGATTCCACGTTTGATCTGTTCCACGACCAGATCAACCATTAAGCGCAAACTGCGCCGCATCGGTCGCCGAGCTCCAACACCTCAGGTTCGACGCCACATCAGTGCCTCAACCTCCGTCATGTGCTGCGTTCCCCAGGCACAAAGTGGCTTCAGCGCCTCGGCGAGCGTCTCGCCGAACGGTGTAAGTGAGTATTCCACTTTCGGGGGGATTTCCTTGAAGTTGTGCCGATCAACAATCCCGTCGGCCTCTAGTTCTTTAAGCTGCTGGATGAGCATCTTGTCGCTGACGTTACCGACAGCGCGCCTGAGGTCGCCGTAACGTCGAGCTTCGTGAGCGAGGTGAAACAGGATCAACGGCTTCCATTTTCCGCCGATGACAGCGAGTGAGGCGTCGAGCCCGCAGACGAAATTGGACGTAACCATCATGAAATTCCCTACTTACCAAAAGGTGCATACTCGCAACATTGAAAGCGGATGTCTATCTTGTTTTCATACGACATTATGAAAGGTAACTTTGATGGGCAGACTTCAAGGCAATATTGCCGTCATCACAGGCGGAAACAGTGGGATCGGTCTGGCGACAGCGAAGCGGTTCGTTGCAGAGGGCGCCGAAGTATTCATCACCGGCCGCCGTCAAGAGGAACTCGACAGGGCGGTTGAAGCTATTGGTGGTGGAGTGACGGCTGTACAGGGCGATGTGTCGCGGCTGGACGATCTCGATCGGTTGTTCGAAACGGTGCGGGAGAAGAGCGGGCGAATTGACATCCTCTTCGCGAATGCAGGTTTAGGCACATTCGCCCCGCTCGGAGCGATCGACGAGGCGTCTTTCGATCAGACATTCAACGTCAACGTCAAAGGGACGTTGTTCACCGTGCAGAAAGCACTTCCGCTTATGCAGAGGGGCGGATCGATCATCTTAACCGGATCGACAACCGGCTCTATGGGAACTGCAGCGTTCAGCGTCTACAGCGCCACAAAGGCAGCAATCCGCAACTTTGCCCGCAGCTGGGCCTTAGATCTTAAGGGGTCGGGTATCCGGGTTAATGTGCTATCGCCCGGCGCCACGGAGACACCTGGTCTGAAGGGTCTGGTAACACCTGCAGAGGAGTCTGCGCTGCTTCAAGGTCTAGCGGCACAGATTCCGCTCGGCCGGGTTGCAAATCCCGAAGAGATTGCGGCTGTCGCCCTCTTTCTTGCTTCAGAAGATAGCAGCTTCATGACCGGCGGCGAAGTCTTTGCTGACGGTGGCGCAGCGCAGATTTAGGATCTGGAAGCCCCCAAGCGTGATTGCCTGGGGGCGCTTCGGGGCAAGAATCGGATAGCCAAAATCCCGTCCTTTGAAATTGCATGTCCGCAAGCGGCGGAAGCAGTTGAGGGCACGTAGACTTCGCACTTTTGATGCTAGCCGTATCGGACCCTCAGCGGACATTTGTCAGCCGCCGTGTTCCCGAAGCAAATGTCGAGGGACCGCAGATCTCTGATCAGCTTGCACAGGATGCAGGAAAGAACAACTACCTCGTGCTGCCGTAGCTGATTGCTCTACCCCGGGGCGTGGAAGCGCGGACACATCAATGCTGTCTTAGGGCCAGTCCTTACCTTCTTATTTCGAGACCCGTCCAATGAGCTGCAAACGCCAGCATGTCGGCTGCCTCCTCGATTACCTTGGTCGTCGGCTTGCCCATGCCGTGGCCCGCCCCGGTGTCGACCCGCAGTAGCCGTGGGCGCGGCCCGAGATCAAGGGCCTGCAGCGCGGCGATATATTTGAAGCTATGGGTCGGCACCACGCGATTATCTGCTTCACCCGTCGTTACCAGGATCGCCGGATAGTGCCTGCCCGGCTTGACGTTGTGATACGGCGAGTACGACAGCAGATTGCGGAAGTCCTCCTCGCGGGCAGGATTGCCGTATTCGCCGAGCCATAACGCGCCGCCGGTGAACCTGTCGAAGCGCAGCATATCCATGACGCCGACGCTTGGCAGAGCCGCCCCAAACAGGTCCGGACGCTGGTTGACGACCGCACCGACCATCAAGCCGCCGGCGGAATCGCCGTAGATCGCAATCCCATTTGGCGGCGCAATCTTGCTCGCGTGCAGATATTCGGCTGCGGCGATCATATCATCAAAGCCGTTTTGTTTCTTCAGGCCGCGTCCTGCCTCGTGCCACGTCGTGCCGTATTCGCCGCCGCCACGTATGTTGGGGAAAGCGACCGCGCCGCCCTGCAATATCCATGGCGTCAGCATCGCGGAATAAGCCGGTGGCATCATGAGCCCAAATGCGCCGTAGCCGGTCAGAAGGTTCGGGACCGGGCCGACCGTGTCCTTCCGGCGCGCGATGAACATCGGCACGCGCGTGCCATCCTTTGAATGGAAGAAGCGCTGTTCGACAGTGACCGACGCCAGATCCGCGCCGATCGCGGGCTCTACCCAGGCAACCAGCTGTCCGGTCTCGACGTCGTATTTGTAGACGGTCTCGGCCTGGTTGAAGCTCCCATAGAGGATGAAGGCTTCTCGATTGCCCGGTTCGCCAGAAACAGCGTGCACGCTACCCATGCCGGGCAGTTTCACAACACCGTCGGGACTTCCATCGAGCCGGAGCCGACGCACCTCGAATTTTACATCGACGAAATAGATCGCCAGTATGCGATCTCCAACGATGTATGCGCCGGTCAAGTGCGCGTCCTGCTCGGGCACGACGTCGATGAAGACGGGCTCCGAACTGGCGAGATCAACGCTGACGATCTTCGATCTCTCTGGTCCCTTGGTGGCCTTCAGCAGAAGTTTTGTCCCGACATTGCCGATGACAGACCACCGATCAGGCGAATTTTCAATCAAAGTCCGAGGTGATTGGTCCCTCTGGTCCAGGTCGACCACCGAGACATCTGCATGGACCAGGTCGTCGGTCGAATAGATGATCATGTAACGGCCGTCGGGGGTGAGCCCAGCGGAATTGACCCTCGCGGGTTTCGACGGCGTTGCGAAGAACAGCGTATCGTCCGCCTGGGGCGTACCGATCCGATGGAAGTAGATCGCATGGTTGATAAGGCCGGTGGTGTCCGAAACTTCGGGCTTTGGCTCCGGGTATCGCGAGTAATAAAATCCCGATCCGTCATTTGCCCATGCGATCTGCGTCATGCGAGCCCATTGCACAACGTCGCTCGTCTCCTTGCCGGTTGCCACATCGAGGACGCGGATGGTGCGCCAGTCGCTGCCACCGTCCTGAACGGCATAAGCTACGCGTTTCCCGTCCCGCGATGCTCTCCATTCCGCGAACGCGACGGTGCCATCCGTCGACCATGTCGCGGGATCAAGCAGAATGCGCTCTTGGCCGGCAGCATCACGCATGACCAGCAGGGGCTGGTTCTGGCCCCCGGCTCTCCGCGTAAAGAAATAGCGGCCCCCGCTCCTCTGCGGGATGCCGACGCGTTCATAGTCAAAGGTCGAGACGAGCGAACGGCGGAACACGTCGCGTGCAGGAAGGTGGGAAAGATGCTGCGTCGTGAAGCGCCGCTGCGTGTCGATCCAGGAAGCGACATCCGCGTCGGTGCGAGGCTCGCCCTCGAGCCACCGATAAGGATCAGGCACCGACACACCGAACTGCGTCTCGACGACCGTATCGCGCTTTGTCTGGGGATAAACGATCGGTTTGGCATCAGGATGCGGCGAAGGAACGCTCGCCTTGTCTTCTGCCGCCGAACCAGTTCTCTGCGTGCCCGCCATAACAGCGAGCGCGCAGATTGCTTTGCCGAAGCGTCGCCGGGAGATCAACGGCACCATTGTGGCCGCTCCCCGCGTTGGCGCGCCCGCTCTGCTTCACGGTTGCAGCGCATCCTGCGGACGGTCTCCACATTGTTGCGCGCAGCTTCGGCGTTGTTGCGCTGCTGCTCGGAAGCATTGAGTAAGGCATCGTCGCGGCGGCGCTGCTGTTCAATCATACATCTTGTGTATTCCCTGCCGTGAACCGCGCCGAAACTTTCGCAGGTTCTACTATCCTCCCGGTGCGCTTCGCGTCCCCAATCGATAGCGGATGCGGTGTCCGTGATCCCAGCGCTCAGAAGCGTGGCGAGTGCGATCAAGATAGCTCTATGCCGACTGCTCGGGCTGTGTCTTATCATGTCCTTGGTCTCCTTTCGGCGCCGTCATTGGCGACGGCGGTAGAAAAACAGGGCAAGATTGCGAGAACATGGGACCGGGAAATAAAATGCTTGCTGGAAAGCTTCCCACCGTACGATCCTGCAGCGATCAGCCGCACTGGCGGCCGAGCGTGGCTGTCGCGCGCTAAATGATCCAATTCCGAAACCTCTAAATCCAGGATCGTTGGGGTGGGCAGGAGGAATTAGACGCGCCAGAGAAGCTCATGTCAGCGCAAAGACATGCAAATCTGCCAGTGTTAAAGTGTCCGCAACCGGCTGAGGACTCTAGTCCTTGCCGCTTCGCCAGTAGTGGTCGATGATATGCTGGCCATTGTTGACGATCCGTTGCCCCAGCTCCGGATCACCGCCTTGCATCGTACGCGGATCCCCGCCGCAGAGGCGGATGAAGGCAACTTGCTGAACCGTGAACAGGAAATAGTCTTTGCTGGTTGGCTCGAATTGAAGACCCGACTGTTCGAGTCTTTTCGAAACTTCGGCCGCCGCCTCATCGATTGCTTTGAAAACGGTCTCCAGCATCGTTTGCTCTGCAGCTTCGCGGATTTCGAGAAATTCCCGTTGCTCGGGCGTTGGCAAGGTGCAAGTCTTCTCGTCCATAGGTTCTCCATAACGTCTGGTATGCAGCGTTGAAAATGTGTCACTGCAAGCCGAATTCGGCACGCATAATGGTTCCGCCGCCGGGCGCGCTCAGGATCGAAACTCTGCCATCGTGTCGCTCAATGATTTGCTGCACCAGGTTCAGGCCGAGGCCGCTTCCCGTCGACCGTGGTCTCAGGCGGTGGAAGGGTTCGAAGACGCGATCGCGCTCCTCAGGGGGTATGCCCGGACCGTCGTCCTGAACCTCGAAGCCGGAACCTGTCACGCGCAAAATGACATGGTGCCCGCCGTGCTCGATCGCGTTCTGGACAAGGTTCGTCATTACCCGCTCGATCGCACCCGCGTCACCACGAAGCACTGACGCGCCTTCGATCTGCACCTCTATCGTGCGCACCGAGGCAATAAATAGCGGTGCCAGATCCGCGGCGACGCGACGGGCGAGATCTCCTAGATCGACGCGTTCGTCGGCCCGTTCGGCATCCAAGCGCTGTATGTCAAGCATTTGCTCGGCAAGATTGCTCAGGCGTGCCACATCGGCGCTTAGCTTGCGTGTCGCTGACTCGGTCGCCGTATCAATTTTCAAGCGCAGGATGGCGATGGGCGTGCGCAATTCGTGCGCGGCGGAGGCGATGAAACGCCGCTGCCGTTCATAGCCCTCGTCAAGCCGTCGAAGGGCGTCATTCACCGCGCGCACCAATGGCGCGATCTCACTCGGCACGTGCTCCTCGCTCAGGCGTCGCCCACGCCGGTTTGCATCGATCTGCTCAGCTTCCCTGGCGATCCTGGATACGCCTGCAAGTGCTTGCCGCACGATCCAGGGCGTCACGAACAGCGAGATCAGCGCGAGTGCGAGGAAGATGGGAATGACAATGACATTCGACGCGAGCAGAACGATAAGACTGACGCCTGTCAGCTTGCCATGTCCCAGGATCGTCAGCGTTCCTGCCGGAGCGATCTCGCGCCGGATGACTGCTGACAATCGATACGGGGGATTGCGATCGCGCAGATGCGCATAGGACAGATCCTTCAATTGGCCCAGAAGCGATGAATATTGCGAAGGGATGTCGCCGAACGTCACGTTCCCGCCGACATCGTCCTCGGCAACGAACCAGAGGTCGGGAGATTTATCACGAAGCTCGGCGAGCTCGGCTGTTTCGCGGATCGAGAGCCCACCACCCTGATCCCGGACGATTGCGCGCGCGATCACCGGGGTGATCGCCTCGTCGGTATAGAGCCCGCCGCTGTCCATGCGAAGCGCCAGAGCCATGAAGAATGTGCAAGCGATGAGCAGTGTCGCAAGCTGGAAGATCAGCGGCTTGACGATCAGGGGGCGCTTTAGCGACGGCTGACCTCGCTTCATGTCAGATCCTTCAACAGGTAGCCGACACCCTTGATCGCATGGATTTCGATCCCCGCGTTCGCTTCAGCGAGCTTGCGGCGGAGACGGGAGATGTGGGAGTCCAGCGTATTCGACTGCACCTCGTCGTCGAAACCGAAAACGGCCTGTTCCAAGGCCTCTCTCAATACCGTTCTACCACGACGTCTTACGAGCGAAGCTAAAACGCGCAACTCCCGGCGGGTAAGATCCAGCCTCACACCCCCGACGCTGGCCTCATCGTTCGTGACGTCGAAAACAAGCGCTCCGACATGGATTTCCTCGCTCGCAAGATCCGCGGGACGCCTTCGAACCGCGCGAATGCGGGCAAACATCTCGTCTACATCGAACGGCTTGATAAGATAATCATCAGCGCCGTTGTCGAGGCCGGCAATGCGGTCTGTCACCTCGCCGCGTGCGCTTAACACGATCACCGGAAGGCCGGGGTGGGTTTCCCGCAGTACTGGCAGGAGCGACAACCCATCCCCGTCCGGGAGAGTACGATCAAGCAAGACAAGATCATAGGATCCGGACATGGCTGCCTCCTGCGCCATCGAGATGCAGTCCGCCTGATCGACAACGAAGCGCTCTCGCTCAAGCGCAACCCGCAAGGCATTTGCGAATTCTGTTTCGTCTTCGACAATTAATACTCTCAACGATCAAACCTCGCATCGCCTTCGGTGAGGGGATTGGATTCTGCCAATTTCTGCCATGAACCGTTTGCCCTACCTTGTTCTTATTGGCGCAACATTGCAAAATCCTGGCGTGACGCAATTGATGATCGTGAACGACATCTTTGCACAGATTCCTCGGTGTTTTAGGTTTACGCCGTTAAGCAGTCCGCCGAGTTAGGTTCTCCTTAGAAGCGTCAATCCTGTGACGCGGTCCCCTGCGAGGATCCCTCTTTCTTAGGTAGGTAAGCCCCGGACCATGAGCGCCACGCCTGACAATTCAGCAAACAGCTTCGGCGATATCAGTGGCCGTGATTTGGATGCTCTGGCAAATTCACGTGTCCAAACTCACGGTCGCGTTGCAGACAGGTTCTTGTCCTGCGGCCACGTTCGCATTGCCTGGACAAGTTCCCGCTTGCGCTCCAGCGGCAGCCAATGTGCTCCAAGCAGGTTTACAATCGTCAGGTCCGTGTAGGCCGCGCACATCGGGTCGCCATAGCGATTGCCATTGATGGTGTTGATCTGGTCGTACTCGCCATTCAACAACATCACGGGCTTCAAGATCTGACCGCCGCTCGGCGCGCGGCGGGCATAGGCGATATTGGCCGCGTCGTTCAAATACCACGCACAGAGTGGGCGAAAGCCATCGGCGTCGAAGTCGGCCGGGGGCCAAAGCGCCGGATCGGGCTTCATCGGGTGCACCGCCGCTTTTGCCGATGGCTTGCCCTGCAACCGCCAAACGATGACGGCTGCGTTAAAAAAATGCGTGTCGAACTCGTCCACATGAGAAGGATTAAAGCACCCATCCTCCATCGATCGTCAGGCTTGACCCGGTCATGTAGGAAGATCCCGGACCGGCGAGATATGACACAAGTTCGGCGATCTCTGCGGGATCGGCGACTCTTTTCAACGGACTGCGGTCGGTGAGAAATTCGATCGACCCGGTGTTCATATCCGTATTCGTCGGTCCGGGCTGAACGTTGTTGACGGTGATCCGTCTCGGAGCGAGATCGAGCGCCAGTCCCTTTACCATGGCCGCGACCGCGGCCTTCGTGAACTGATAGACGCTGCTGCCCTGAAAGCCAGTTCTCTCAGCCGTATTGGAACCGATCGTGACCACTCGGCCGCCATCCTTCATCTGTGCAACCGCGGCTTGGATCGCAAGGAAGACACCGCGGATGTTGACGTCGATCATGAGGTCGAGTTCTTCGAGAGCAGCCGCGTCCACCGTATTGATGCGCAGGATGCCGGCGTTCACAACGACGACATCAAGTGGGCCGAGTTCATCCACCGCGGTGCGGACGGCCTCGCTGATCGCGTCGGGATTAGCACTGTCAGCTTGAATTGCGATGACCTTGCGTCCTGGCGCCTGGATCGACGAAGCCAGCTCGGAGGCACTGTCGGCTCGCGACACGTAGGTGAACGCAACGTCGAAGCCGTCCTTGGCTAACCTACGTACAGACGCCGCGCCAATGCCGCGCGCGCCGCCGAATACAAGTGCGGTCTTTCGTTAATTTATCGTCATGTTTATCTCCATTTTTGACAGATTAGTCCATAATTAGAAAAGCAAAATCCCGCCCTGTGGGGCAGGCTTTTAGTTCTTGAGCCGCTCCGTCGCGAAGCGGGCCATCGCTTTGAGGTGCGTGCTCGATGCTCCGCCGCGTGCTGCAACTTGGAGACCGTTCATCGTCATCAGCACGAATGCTGCGGCCTCGCCTGGATCGAGTTTCGGGGCTATACTTCCCTGTTGCTGCCCTTCCCGAATTCTCGCCGTGATTTCTCGGGAAAGCAGCTCGCCAAAGACATTTCTGCGTTCATTGAGCTCGGCATCCGTCACGCCAAACTCGCCAACCGATCCAACGCCCATGCATCCAAGCGCTCGCTCTTCATCTTCTTCGGCGACAAGACCTGACAGCAAGTTCTTGATTCCTTCTATCGGGTTACCGGCGGACAGCCGCTTGAGATGTGCGGAGGTCGTTCTCTGCTGGTACGCATCCAGCGCCTCAAGATATAGCTTTCGCTTGTCGCCAAACGCGCCGTAGAGACTCTGGCGGCCTATTCCCATCGCTTCTCGCAGATCATCCGTGGACGTCGCCGCGAAACCTTTCGCCCAGAACACCCTCAACGCTTTTTCGAGTGCCGCATCGCGGTCGAATTCTCTCGGTCTTGCCATGCAAGCGATCCATCAATTATGGACAGGTCAGTCAATAAAATTTAGAACCCGCGGTAGAGACGCCGGGGCCTGCGGTTGCAGGAACTTGAGTTCGAAGGCGTCGATAATCATCAAGCGGGTTCGACGGGACACTGCAAATTAACACGGCGATCAATAGCTACGCGGATAGGCGCCAGCGACTCCGATCCTTCAATAATTGAGCGACCAAAACGTCTCTGCCGACAAGCGCTTCCAACCGCTCGCTATAAGAGCCATGCAAGAGTGAGGTGGAACGGCCAGCAGACCGTCCCTTACTATCGTTCAGCCCTTGGTCATCACGCCGACAAGCCCGGCGAGAGCCGAAGATTCACTCGATGTCGGGTCATAAACGCATGGGGCTGCAAATAGCGACGCGCTCGTGAGCAGAACGAAGAGAAACCGCATGTCGATGCTCCTAGATCACGCGGAGTTCGACATTGATATTCCCCCGCGTCGCCTTCGAAAAGGAGCAGATCTGACGTGGGTCATGGATGATAGCTCGCGCGGTTTCCCGGTCCATGCCCGGCAGGCTGACTTCCAGACGGGCCTGAAGGAAGAATTCGCCCTCTGTCGTTCCGAGATCCACTTCTGCATCGACGGTGGTGTCCGCGGGAAGACGCAACTGCCGCTTTGCAGCAGCTCGGGTCATGGCGCCGATAAACAGATTGCTGCAAGCCACGCCGTTTTCGCCTCTCAGCCGGAGAAGGTCGCCAACGTCATAGATGAGGCTGCAAAGTCTCTCTCGCGATAGAGCGTTTCAACCGTTGATTTCACAGACGGCCGCGTTTGAAAAAGCGCGGCCATTCTCATGTCCGGCTTTGTTCGCGCAGATCAAACTGCCGGCTGATACCGACCCCTCCGGAAAGACACGGTCATGGCCGACGGCGATCATTGAGCCGTCGTAGGCTCTCGGGCCGGCCTCTACGATCTCTTGATGACATTCGAACCCAAGAACCCCGGCAGACTAATCCAAATCCAATTGCTTTCCTTCGTCAAATTGGAGATTTATTTTCTTATTAGTCGTTCTTTTTCCGTAATACGACTCGGGACTTTGCTATTTTGTCAGGCAGTTGAATGCCGAACGTGCGATGGACTGAAGGTTGATACTGCCTTTGGACGGCATCAACGCCCGTCGCCCAAAAATTCTAACATTTTAATAATGGATCAGTGCATTATGGCGGAGAGGGTGGGATTCGAACCCACGATACCCTTGCAGGTATGCCGCATTTCGAGTGCGGTGCATTCGACCACTCTGCCACCTCTCCGCATGCGCGAACGCTTGCGTTGCGCGCTCCTCATAAACATCAATGGCGGGGCTGACAAGGGGAATTTCGTCTTTGTGTCACAATTTGTTGCTTATGACTGAGGCGAGGAAATTGAAAGTCATCGTTAGGCATTTTGAGGCGACTAACGCGGTTGAGCTAGCCTTGGGTCATCCCGTTCTTAGCCGTTTCAGAGCTACTGAAGTTGAGGCAAGAGCTTCACATTTGCGTCGTCCAGCGTCTTCCCACCGAATTGCTGCTGTCCATCACCTTGATCGCCAAGCTATAGTTCGTTGAACGAGAGAGCAGCGATGCGTTTACCGCCGGAAGCTGTTCGGCGGTTCATGACGGAATTTTAACGGGAGCGGCGTCGCCCTCTCGGCGATATCAGCGTCCGTGTTTTGCCTGATAGGGACGGGGAGTTAGGGGCTGCCGGCTTTGCCGCCTGCCGATATCGTGTTTTTCTCCAGGGCGGGGACACCGGCACATGCATCGGCGATCAAGGCGTCGGTCGCGGCGGTATCGGGCGTCGGTGCCCAGTCAGATTAGTATGGTTTCCGTCCGGATATCTGCTCATCACTGCGTTTTCCAGGTTTCCAGCAGCATCGTTACGAATTTTTCGGCGGCGGGCGAAAGGGCACCGCTTCGTCTTTGGACGATACCGATCGTGCGCGAGACTACTGGGTTGACGATCGGTCGCGTGATCAAAAAAGGGTGATCGTCCTGTGGCGTTGCCAGTCGCGGCAGGACCGAAATCCCGAGCCCGGCTTCGACGAGCCCGAGCGACGTGTTCAGGTGCGTGACTTCGTAGAACCAGTTCAGCTTTAGATTGTGTCTCGCAAGGGCTCCGTCGAGCAGCGTCCTGTTGCCGCTGGAGCGGTCGACGACGACCAGCGGGTGAGGCTCGAGTTGGCTCCACTCAATGGTCTCAAAAGCCGCCAACGGATGATCTTTCCGCATCGCAAGGACGAAAGGATCATCGATCAGCGGTTCGAATGATAGCTCCGGGTCGGAGTTGCCCATCAGGTTGATGCCAAATTCCACCTCGCCTCTTGCGACCGCCTGAAGGCCCTCATTCGCCGTCAAGTCTCTGATCCGCAGCCTGATATGCGGATATTGCTGGCTGAACGTCTTGATAACCGTTGGCAAAAAATAGAAGGCGGCCGTAGGAACGCAGGCCATGGTGATAAGGCCGCGCCGTTGCGCACCATCCTTCATCGCAAAAAGCGATCCGTCAAATTCCTCGAGCATACGCCGAACGAGCGGCATGACTTCCTGTCCCATGGCAGTGGGGGCTACATGTCGGGTCGTACGTTCCAGAAGCGGTGCCCCGATTGCCTGCTCAAGTTTTTGAATGCGGCGCGTCAGCGCCGGCTGCGAAATATGCAAGGCGTCGGCCGCCCGGTGAAAGCTTTCGAGCTCAACCACCGCTTGAAAAGCCCGTAAATCGAGAATTTCGCAATTAATGCTCATTTTGCAATAATACCTCCGAACATTGCATTTAACAGATTACACTTCTTTCCCCATATTGCAACAACTCGGCGCATTGATCCGCCTAACGCAATACTGAGGCTACCCTTATGAACGATCTGCTCAAGATACCCTGTGTGCTGATGCGCGGCGGAACATCGCGTGGACCGTTCTTTCTCGCTTCCGATCTGCCCCGTGATCAAGCTCAACGGGACGCGGCCCTGCTCTCCATCATGGGTTCAGGCCACCCCCTGCAGATCGACGGCATTGGCGGTGGAAATCCGGTAACGTCGAAAGTGGCCATCATCGGTCCCTCCACGGTCAAAGGCGCCGATATTGATTATCTTTTTGCGCAGGTTCGCACCGATCGGCAATATGTCGATTACTCGCCAAATTGCGGAAACATGCTGGCAGCTGTCGGCCCCTTCGCAATCGAGGCGGGACTTGTCGAGGCCAAGGGCAACGACACGCTGGTGCGCATTCACAACGTGAACACCGGTAAGCTGATCGAGGCGAAAGTCCCGACGCGCGGCCGCGAGGTGATTTATCTCGGTGACGCTTCGATCGATGGCGTACCGGGGCTTGCCGCGCCGATCGCGCTGACCTTCATGGATGCTGCCGGTGCGAAAACCGGTAAGTTGCTGCCGACGGGCAATGCTGTCGACATGATCGACGGCGTGGCGGTGACGGCAATCGATTGCGCCATTCCGATGGTGCTTATGCGCGCCGCCGATCTTGGCGTCACCGGTTATGAGCAACCACAGGCACTTACCGACAACCGCGATCTTATCGAGCGGATGAGCCGCATTCGTGTCGAAGCCGGTAAGCTGATGGGCATGGGCGACGTGACGGACATGGTGATTCCAAAGCCGGTGCTGATCGCGCCTGCGCGCAAAGGCGGCACGCTTTCGGTCCGATATTTCATGCCGAATGATTGCCATCCCGCGCTTGCGACGACAGGCGCTGTCGGCATCGCGACCGCCGCGGTGACGCCAGGGTCTGTTGCCTATGATGTGGCTGGAGGACTGTCCGTGCCCGCACTCGTCCGTATCGAACATCCGGCCGGCCGGCTCGATGTTCAGCTGGAAATGCGCAATGGCACAATAACGGCTGGCCTCGTCAGAACCGCCCGCAGACTTTTTGAAGGCTTTGCCTTTGCCAAACCCATCGCTGCAATTGAAGACGCAGCTTAAATACAGCCATATTGAGACAAAACATGAAACAGGGAGGAGACCCTCATGCGTAAATTTTTGCTTGCAACAGCAGCGCTCTGTGCGCTGGCAGCATCTGCCAATGCCGAATCCGTCAGGATGAGCGTAGGTTCCTATAACCTCAATAACCTGCCTTTCCCGGTGGCGGCGAGCCTCGGCTTCTACAAGGAAGAGGGGCTGGATGTCACCACCGAGAACTTCGCCCAGGGCGGCTCCAAGGTGCTTCAGGCACTCGTGGCCGGCTCCACCGACGTCGCCGTCGGGTTCTATGACCATACGATCCAGATGCAGTCGCAGAACAAGCACGTTGTTGGCTTCGTGCAGCTGGCGCGCAATTCCGGTCTGGTTCTCGCCGGTAAGAACGACACCGATTTCGACCCGGCCAAGCCTGAAACGATCAAGGGCAAGAAAGTGGGCATCACTTCGCCCGGTTCTTCGTCGGACTTCTTCATTCGCTACTACATGAAGCAGCACAATCTCAGCGACAACGATATCTCCATCATCGGTGTCGGCTCGGGCGCTGCGGCCGTGGCGGCACTGCAGCAGGGCAAGATTGATCTGCTCGTCAACTACGACCCTGCCGCGACCATCGTTGTGGAGCGCGGACTTGGCAAGATCCTCATCGATGCCCGCAGCGATCAGGGCGCGAAGGACGTCTATGGCGGCATCTATCCAACGTCGGTCCTCTACGCGACACAAGAATATATCGATGCCAATCCCGAGGTGATCCAAAAGGTCACCAACGCGACGGTTCGCGCGCTGCACTGGATGAAGCAGCATTCGGCGGAAGAAATCGTCGCGAAGCTCCCCGATGATTTCGTGTCCGGCGACAAGCAGACCTACATCAAGGCCGTCGAAGCGGCGAAAGCGATCTTCTCCGAAGACGGAAAGTTCGAGCCTGCCGACCTCGAAACGCCGCTTGCGGTTCTGAAAAGCTTCAACGACGCGGTTGCCAAGGCGACCATCGATCTCAACACCACCTACACCAACAAGTTCGTCGAGGCCGCGGCTTCGAAGGGCGGAAACTGAGGATCTGCGATGTCTTCGCCAGCGAGAAAGCTAGAGCCCGTGCCGGAACTCAAACCCCAGCCAATGGTCGCAATCGATGACGTGACGATGGCATTTGGTGCCTTCGTTGCCGTCCAGAATGTCAATCTCAAGGTTGGCGATGGGGAGTTTCTCTCCATCGTCGGTCCAACGGGTTGCGGAAAATCCACCATCCTCAACGCCATCGCCGGCCTGCTGAAGCCCGCACAGGGCAAGGTTTCTATCGATGGCGCCGCCGTTCAGGGCGTGCAGAATAATATCGGCTACCTGTTCCAGCAGGATGCCCTTCTTCCCTGGAAGACGGCATATCAGAACGTGGAACTGGGGCTGCTATTCCGGGGCGTCGCCGAAGAGGAACGTCGCGCCAAGGTAACGGCCTGGCTCGAAAAGGTTGGACTGAAAGGTTTTGGCGACCGTTTCCCGCACCAGCTCTCAGGCGGCCAGCGCAAACGCGTGCAGATGGCGCAGGCGCTGATCACCGAGCCAAAGGTTATCCTCATGGATGAGCCCTTCTCGGCCCTGGACATTCACACGCGCCACCTGATGCAGAACGAATTGCTGCGGCTCTGGCAGGAAGACCGGCGCGCGGTGGTGATGATCACCCACGATCTGGAAGAGGCAATTGCTCTCGGCGATCGCGTCGTCGTCCTCGCCGCCGGCCCGAAGAGCCGCGTTATCGAGAGTTTCCCCGTCGATCTCGAACGGCCCCGCAACGTCGCCGAAATCAAACTCGATCCTAAATTCATGACGCTCTACCGCGATATCTGGGCGTCCCTGCGTGGCGAAGTGGAGAAAAGCTATGCAAGCCGTTAATGTTCGTATCATCCAGGTTGTTCTCCTGGTCGTTCTCTTGGGCGGATGGCAGCTCGGTGTTTCGTCAGGCGCCATCGATCGCTTCTTCTTCCCGGCGCCCTATGATATCGTCAAACAGGTCATCGCCTGGGTCGCCGACACAGGGTTTTATAAACACGTCGGCATCACGCTCAGCGAGACGGTGCTTGGCTATGTCATCGGCACCGGTCTCGGCGTCGGTGCTGGCGTCTGGCTCGGCCTCAGCCCCTTCGTCGCCCGTGTGCTTGATCCGTTCATCAAGGCCGTGAACGCTATTCCCCGTGTCGTTCTAGCCCCGATCTTCGTGCTCTGGCTCGGGCTTGGCCTTTGGTCGAAAGTTGCCCTTGCCGTCACGCTGGTTTTCTTCGTCACCTTCTTCAACGCCATGCAGGGTGTGCGCGAAGTGAACCCGGTCGTGCTTTCGAATACGCGTATTCTGGGTGCCAAGCGCTCGGATCTGCTGCGCCACGTCTATTTCCCGGCAGCGGCCAGCTGGATCCTGTCATCGCTTCGCACATCCGTCGGCTTTGCGGTGGTTGGCGCGATCATCGGTGAATATCTCGGCGCATCCGCCGGCCTCGGCTACCTGATTGCCCGCTCGGAAGGCAACTTCGATGCCGTCGGCGTCTTCGCCGGCATCATCATCCTCGCGGTCTTCGTTCTCATCATCGACCTCATTCTCGATGTGGCAGAGAAGAAGTTGATTACGTGGAGACCGAATGCGGGGGAGGAGCGGCCCGCCTGATCGGACCGGACCGGACCAGGATAAAGATGCTTCAATTAAGGGGGGGCGGTCTTTGACCGCCTCCTTTTTTATGCGGGTTTCGCCGGCTGATAGGAAGTCTTCGGATCAACCGGATTGAAGATCGGGCGAGTGTTGAACATCTTTTCGGAAAGGCTTCCCTCGGTTTCCGCCTCGCGGTAGAACCAAGTCTTAAGCCAAGGCCGTGCGTCTTTCTTTTCTGTCTCACACCCATTTTCGCCGTAAATCGTCGGGCATCCACCCTCATGGCAAATCGTATGACTTATGAAGCGAGACCAGATTTACCGGATGTCCGGATGTCCGGATGTCCAATGGCCTTGCCGCGGTCTTCATCGACGTCCTTGTTCTCGCGGGGTCGTCTCTGGCTCAGACGGTTCGGGAGCAGGCGCTGACGGCCTGGATAGCCTCGAGAGATCAAACGATTCTCGGTATAGGCGCGGCGGGCTTCGATATCGCTCAAATCCCATGGAGTATCGCTGATTATGCCGCGGATCGGACGTTCTTTTTCCGCATGATCAAGGCGGCGAAATC